>CAMTIW010000093.1 GCA_947072665.1 uncultured Fusobacteriaceae bacterium
CCATTTTATTTATACATATTTTGAAAAACTGTGTTTTATTTTAGAATTAATTAGTTTCTTGACACACATAAAGTTTAGGAATATAATCGAATTATAGATTTTATTATTTGAGTAGTATCTACTAAATTTATGGGGGAATTAATGTGTTAACTATAAAACTTGGTTTAGGAATTGCTATTTTTATAATTACTTATTTTTTTATTCTACAAGGAAAACACCCACAATCTTTGGTAACAATGATTGGAGGTAGTCTTATGGTTATGATAGGTGCTTTAAATCAAGAAGAGGCTCTTCATTCAATAGGTTCTAATTTAGAGATTTTTCTTTTATTAATTGGGCTTATGATGGTGGTTGAGGTTATGTCAGAAAGTGGAATATTTCAGTGGATAGCAATAAAAGTTGCTCAAAAAGCCAAGGGGAATCCATTGAGAATAATGATATTTTTATCTGCTATAACAGCATTATGTTCAGCTTTTTTAGATAATGTAACAACAGTATTATTAATTGTTCCTATTACAATTTTATTGGCAAAAACCTTAGAAATAAATCCCTTTGGATTTATAATGATGCAAATATTTGCGTGTAATATAGGTGGTGCTGCTACAATGATTGGAGATCCACCTAATTTAATTATTGCCAGTATGGGAAAACTTAGTTTTAATGATTTTTTGATAAATTTATCACCATTGATAATTATAAATATGATAGTATTGCTTATAACAGGGAAATATATGTTTAAAAATTCTTTTAAGGTTACAAGAAAACAAAGAGCTATTGTAATGGATATGAAACCAAATAGAATGATAAAAAATAAAAAGTTATTAGTACAGTCATTAATATTATTTGGATTTATAATATTAGGATTTTTAACAAATATGATAACAGAAATAGGACTTGCTATTATATCTATAACAGGGTCAGTTTTTTTACTTTTTATTAGTAAAAAAAATCCAGAAGAAATATACAGAAAAGTTGAATGGGAAACTTTGTTTTTTTTCGGAGGACTTTTTGTATTAGTTGAAGGTGTAGATAAATTAGGAATTATAAATAATTTAGGAGATGTAGTTATTTTTTTAGGTGGTGGTAATGTAAAGTTAACGGCGATAATAGTCCTTTTAATTTCACTAATACTATCTCCAATTTTAGGTTCTGTTCCATATACTTTATCATTTTCGAAAATTATATTAGCAATATCTCCATTTATGGATGGAAATCCTAAAGTTCTTTGGTGGGCACTTTCAATAGGAGCGTGCCTAGGTGGAAATATGACAGCTATTGGGGGAGCAGCTAATATAGTTGCATTATCTGTAGCAGAAAAAGCAGGAATTAAAATTTCTTCAATCAAATTTTTCAAAATAGCATCTATAATTGTTTTGGAGTCAGCTATTTTAAGTATTGTGTATATTTATTTTATGTATTAATATTAAATGAATTATATAGAAAAAACTTGCTTTTTATTCATAATTAATATATAATCCTTCAAATAGTTTTATTTTATTTGATTGAAAAATAATATAAAGGGAGGGTATGATTGAGGTATAATATCAATATATCATACAATTAAAAATGAAGAATATGCTAGAGATTTTTGGAGAGTTTTGTTTTACTGAAGATAAATTAAAGAAGAGAATATCTGAATCTTTTTTTAAAGAATTTAAAAAAGTACAAAATGGTGAGAAGTCATTATCTATTGAAATTGCTGATGCCATAGCAAATGCAGTAAAAAATTGGGCTATTGAGAATGGTGCTACACATTTTACTCACTGGTTTCAACCTCTAACAGAATTAACAGCAGAAAAGCACGATTCATTTATATCTTTATCCTCTGATGGAATTTATATTTCAGAGTTTTCTGGGAAGGAATTAATAAAAGGTGAAGCTGATACTTCGTCATTTCCAAATGGAGGTGTTAGGTCTACTTTTGAAGCTAGAGGTTATACGGCATGGGATTGTAAATCACCTATGTTTATAAGAGGTGAAGGACCATGTAAATCACTTTATATTCCTACTGCTTTTATTGGATATAATCAAATGGCTTTAGATAAAAAAGTACCACTACTTAGGTCCCTAGATTTTATAACAGATCAAGCACTGAGAGTAAAAAAAATAATTGATCCAAATTCATCTGTAAAATCAATTATTAATAATTTAGGTTTAGAACAAGAATATTTTTTAATAGAAAAAAAATATTGGGAAAAAAGACAGGATTTAATGCTCTGTGGAAGAACAATATTTGGTTCTTTACCACCTAAAGGACAAGAGCTTAATGATCATTATTATGGTAGTATTAAAGAAAAAGTAGAAAAAGTAATGGGTGAAATTGATATAGAACTTTGGAAAATAGGAATAATGGCAAAAACTAAACATAATGAAGTTGCGCCTAATCAATTTGAAGTTGTATTAATGTTTTCATCGGCAAATGTGTCTGTAGACCAAAATCAATTGGCGATGGATATAATTAAAAAAGTAGCAAATAGACATGAATTGGCAGCTTTACTTCATGAAAAACCTTTTAACGGAATAAATGGTTCAGGAAAACATTGTAATTGGTCGTTATCTACGAATTTAGGTGAAAACTTATTAGACCCTTCATCTTTAGCAAAGGATAATCTTCAATTTTTACTATTCTTAATGGCAATATTAGAGGGGATTGATAGATATTCAGATGTACTAAGAGCATCATGTGCAACACCGGGTAATGATCATAGATTAGGTGGACACGAGGCACCACCTGCAATAATATCAGTTTTTATTGGAGATGAGATAGAAGATATATTAAAAAATGTAAAAAATGTTATTGAATCAGATGGAAATAAAAAAAATATGCAATTTGGAGTTAGAAATTTCACGAAAATACCAAAAGATACATCAGATAGAAATAGAACTTCTCCATTTGCTTTTACAGGAAATAAATTTGAATTTAGAATGCCAGGGTCAAGTGCATCAGCTTCTACTCCAACTTTTATAATTAATACTATTGTAGGAACAGTACTAAAAGAATATGCAGATTATCTTATTGATATTCCTAAAGAAAATTTACAAACAGAACTAGCTAATTTAATAAAAAATAAATATGAAAAACATAAAAGAATTATATTCAATGGTAATGGTTATGATGAATCATGGAAAATAGAAGCTGAAAAAAGAGGATTAAAAAATCTTAAAAATACAGTACAAGGGTTAAGAATTTATAAAGAAACAAAAATTAAAGAACTTTTTGAAAAAGCAAAAGTTTTGACTCCAGAAGAATTAGAATGCAGATTTTTAGTTTATTGTGAAAGATATATAAAACAAGTTAATATAGAAGGAAGTTCCATGGTAAGAATAGCTAGAAATGAAATTTATCCATCCGTTATGGAGTATGCAGGTAAAATTTCTAATAGTATTATTGCTATAAAAACGGCATTAAATACCGATGAATTTTTAGATGCTGATAAGGCACACCTAATTAAAATTTTAGCTGGAAAAGATAGAATGAAAACTTATTTATCCCAGTTAGAATCACAACTGGTAGTTGCTAATAAAGTTAGTGATTCCTATGAAAAAGTGGTATTTTTTAGTGAGAATATTATGCCAATACTAGAATTATTAAGAGAAATAATAGATTTCTTAGAGCATCAAGTTGAAAAGAAAACTTGGCCAGTTCCAACATATGAAGATATGCTATTTAGATTATAAGAAGACTCTATACGTGAAATATTTTTTGCGTATAGTTTTTTTTATAAAAAATTATTAACGGGAGAAAAAATGGAGAAATATGAATTATATGTTGTTAGTGTTTTTATTAGAGATGGAAAAGGTGGGAATTTAGCTGGAATTGTAATAAATGGTGAGGATTTTAGTGAGAAACAGATGAAAAGTATAGCTAATGAATTAAATTTTTCAGAAACAGCTTTTATAATGTATTCAGATTGTGCAGATTATAAAATAAGATTTTTCACACCAAATTCAGAAGTAGATATTTGTGGTCATGCAACAATAGGGGCATTCTCATTACTTAGAAAATTAGAAATTATAGACTCTAAAATTTATTATTTAGAAACAAAAGCAGGAATATTTGAAATTATTGTGGAAAAGGACAATGTTTTTATGGAACAGAAGAAAGCAGAATTTTTTAAAGTTATTGATATAGACGAAGTATTAGTATCTTTAAATATAACTCATAAAGAATTAGATGAAGATATACCTATAAAAATAATTTCAACAGGTCTTAGAGATATTTTTATTCCAATAAAAAATAAAAATATATTGAATAGAATATCACCAGATTTTGAAGAAGTAAAAAATATATCTAAAAAAAATGAAATTGTAGGATATCATCTATTTGCAGTTTCAAAAGAAGATAATATAGATGTATATTGTAAAAATTTAGCTCCTCTTTATGGAATTTCAGAAGAATCAGCTACTGGGACTTCCAATTGTGCTTTAGCTTGTTACCTCTATGAATTAGGGATAAGAAAAAAAGATGATGATGTTTTTACCATTATTCAAGGAGAGAGTTTAGGAGCGATTTCTGAAATAATAGTGAAATTAAAAATTAAAAATAATGGAATTAACAAATGCTATGTTGGAGGAAAATCAGAAATAATTGCTAAAAAAAAGTTTTTTCATTGACAAAAATAATTCATGGGAATATAATTTAGAAAATAGTAATTATAAATTTTATATTTTCTAACAACTATGTGATATACATAAAGGGGAAGTGTCAAAAATGAATAAACAAACTACTGACAAAGTTGTAATGATAAGACCTTCAAGATTTTATTATAATGAAGAGACAGCAGTAAATAATGCTTATCAGCACAATTTAGGTGAAGCAAAAGAAATTGTAGAAAAAAGAGCTATGGAAGAGTTTGATGAATTAGTAAAAAAAATGAAAAATGCAGGAATTAATGTTAATGTGATTCAAGATTTAGGAGTTCCTTATACACCAGATAGTATTTTTCCTAATAATTGGTTTAGTTCACATGAAATGGATAAAGTGGTAATTTATCCAATGTTTGCAGACAATAGAAAATTAGAAAGGAAAAAGTTTTTTAAAGAACTTATAAACGTAATAGATGAAAAAGATTTAGAGATTATAGATTTAACTGAAGATGAAAAAAATTTTTCATATTTAGAAGGAACTGGGGCAATGGTTTTGGATAGAACAAACAAAATAGCTTATTGCACTTTATCTCCTAGAGCTAATGTAGAAAGTTTGGAAAAATTTTGTAATAAATTAAATTATAGACCTTTATATTTTGAATCTGTACAAGAATTTAAAAACGGGAAAAAAATACCGATATATCACACTAATGTAATGATGGGAATAGGAGAAGAATTTGCTGTGATTTGTTTAAATTCTATAGAGAATTTAGTACAAAAACAAATAGTAATAGAAGAGTTAACAAATTCTAAAAAGGAAATTGTAGATATAAGTTTGGAACAAGTTTTATCTTTTGCAGGTAATGTGATAGAATTAAAAAATAGAGAAGAAAAAAGATATACACTAATGTCAAAAACTGCATATGAATCTTTTACAGAAGAGCAAAAAAAAATAATAGAAAAAAGTTCAGAAATTATTTATTCAGATATTTCCACTATTGAAACCTATGGTGGGGGTTCTGTTAGATGTATGATTGCTGAGATATATTAAACAAATAAAAACTAGGATTGAAACCCTAGTTTTTATTTGTTATTCTAAAAAAAATTAAGTTAACTACTTATAGTTGTACCTATATTTTTTTCTCCTATTTTAGAAGCATTTTCCAAAGATGTAATTACTGTTAGTCTTCCTATTTTGGATTCTGAAAATTTAATTGCAGCATTAATTTTGGGAAGCATAGAACCTTCTGCAAAATGATTTTCTTTTACATATTTTTTCAAATCTTCAGTGCTTACATTATAAAGTGTTTTTTCATTTTCTTTTTTATAATTAAGAGAAACATTATCTACAGCAGTAAGAATTATAAGCATATCAGCATCTAAATCTTCAGCAAGTTTTTCTGCTGCAAAATCTTTATCTATAACAGCAGCTACACCTTCTAAAAGATTATCTTCTTTTTCTATTACTGGAATACCACCACCACCAGTAGTTATAACTATTTGTTTGTCGTTAAATAAAGTTTTGATAGTTTTTAATTCAACAATTTTTTGTGGAAGTGGAGATGGTACTACTCTTCTATATCCTCTACCAGCATCTTCTTTCATAGTATAATTATTATTTTTTACTAGTTCATCAGCTTCTTCTTTAGAGTAAAAGAGACCAATTGGTTTAGTAGGGTTTTTAAAAGCTACATCATTATTATCTATAACTACTTGGGTAACAATGGTACTTACTGGAATATCCATATTATTTAAAAGAAGCTCATATCTTAGTGCTTGTTGAAGATGATAACCAATAGAACCTTGAGACATAGCACCACAAATATCAAATGGCATAGCTGGAGTAAGATTTTTACTATATTCATTTTGAATTATAATCCTACCTACTTGTGGGCCGTTTCCATGAACTAAAATTATTTGATGTCCTTTTTTAATTATTTTAATTATTTTTTTTACTGTATTTTTGATGACTTCTAGCTGAGCTTCAGCAGTAGCTGGTTTTCCTTCAGCTTGCAAAGCATTTCCACCTAATGCAATGATTATTTTCATCGTGCCTCCTGTATTTAGTGTTTGTAATACAAATTAATTTCCTAAAGTTGCAATCATAACTGCTTTAATAGTGTGTGTTCTATTTTCAGCTTCATCAAAAACTTTAGATTGTTTACTTAAAAAAACTTCATCAGAAACTTCCATGCAGTCAATGCCAAATTTTTCATAAATTTCTTTTCCAGTTATTGTTTTTAAATCATGAAAAGCGGGTAAACAATGTAAGAAAATAGCGTTAGGAGAAGCTAGGTCCATCATTTTTTTATTTACTTGATAAGGTAATAATAGTTTAATTCTTTCTTCCCACACGCTTTCAGGCTCTCCCATAGAAACCCATACGTCAGTATAAATAACATGGATTCCTTTTATTCCTTCTTCTATATCATTTGTTATAGTTATTTTTGCTCCTGTTGTTTTTGATATTTTTAAAGATGTATTTAATAATTCTGTTGTAGGTTCTAATTCTTTAGGACAAACAATTCTGAAATCCAGTCCCATTTTAGCTGCCCCAATCATTAAAGAATTTGCTACATTATTTCTTCCATCTCCAACATATGCTAATTTAATTCCTTCTAGGTTTCCAAAATTTTCTTCAATTGTTAAAAAATCAGCTAATATCTGAGTAGGATGAAACATATCTGTAAGACCGTTCCAAACAGGCACACCAGCATATTTTCCTAAATCTTCAACAATATCCTGTCCAAATCCTCTATATTCAATTCCATCATACATTCTTCCTAAAACTTTAGCAGTATCAATGATACTTTCTTTTTTTCCCATTTGAGATTCTACTGGTCCTAAATAAGTAACTCTAGCTCCTTGATCATAAGCCGCTGTTTCAAAAGCACATCTTGTCCGAGTGGAAGTTTTTTCAAAAATTAAAGCTATATTCTTTCCTTTTAAATTTTCATTTTCTGTTCCTGCATATTTAGATATTTTTAAATGCTTGGAAAGGTCTAATAAAAATCTTATTTCCTTAGATGAAAAATCCAAAAGTTTTAAAAAGTTTTTTCCTTTTAAATTAAATGACATTTTTTCCTCCTTAGATTCAATTAAAATTAGCCAATTGTAATACTAAAAAAAATTAATAAAACAAAGGCTTTTTGTTGATT
>CAMTIW010000094.1 GCA_947072665.1 uncultured Fusobacteriaceae bacterium
CTACAAGCATAATCTATAAGTTCTTTTCCAGAAATTTTATCTTTATTACAATCATTTTTTGCTATCTGTCCTATCAAAAATGTAGAGATTTCAGAAACACTGTTATATAAACCATCTATCTTTTTTCTTTGACTATTAGATAATTCTTCTGGTAAATGAAGAACTTTTGTTGATAATGCAAAATAACCTAAAATGTCTATTTCTCCATTATATAATTTTTCTTCATCCATTATAAAATAAGTTCTAGCTTTGTTTTTATGCTGAAATAGTTGAGCTTTTTTCTTTAAAAAAAATTCAATGTCCTTATCATTTAAACACACAAATTTATCTATAATTTCTACTACTAACTCTTTTGGAACTATTTCTTCAATTTCTTGTAGTGAGACGCAAACTTTTCTAATGATGCTCTCCCCCTTTTACGATTTTCAGCTATAAATTCTTCTGTTTTATATCTATCTTTTTTTATATCAGTATCAGAAGTAATAGCATCTATAATCATATCAGTTGCTTCTTTCCCTGTTACTATTATTTTTCTAGTAAATGATGATGTCGCCATACTTATCAACTCCTTTTTATTTGATAATATATTATATCATATATTTATTCTTAATTTAATTCTATTTTCATTTTTAAAGTGTGAATAAAAAATGATAATGTCTTAGAGTAATGAAAAATGATTATGTCCTAAAATATTTTTAGAATATAATATATTTCATACTACTTTAAGGGGGAATCAAAATTAATGAAGATTGAGTTAAGAGAAAATGAAGTTTATGATATGAGAATAATAGAACTATACGAAAAAGAATCTAAAGGATTTGGTTATCAAGCAAAAGAAAAACCAGATAAAAAAGAAAAGTATGTCCCGTAAGCAGATCACCCTTGGAAGAAAAAATAATTTATAAAATACGTAGAAAAAAATTCATTGAACAAGGATTATCTAATAGAATTCAATTAAAAAATCAATTAAAATTAGCCCTAAAAATTAAGGTTAATAAATTAAATATTTTGGGACATTTTCATTTTCCTTGACATCTAATTACGAAAAATTACATCTAAAAACTTAGCTCAATATCAACTATATACTGTAAAGGAATATGGTCTACAAAAACTTAATATTAAATCTAAATTAGAAAAAAAATATACTTTTGTAAATAATAAAGCCCTATGATATAATTGAAGAAATAAACATAATAAAGAGGAGGGGTTGCCTATGTAAAAAAAGGATTTATATTCTCATAGAGAAAAAATTTTAGAAATTTGTAAGAATGAAGGAATAAAAAACTAATTATGTTTTGAATAACACAAAGTTTTTTGTGGATAAATAAAAATATTATTAGCAGTTGTGTTTGCGGTATGTAGTAATTTATTATATAAAATTTTATTGAAAATTAATGATGATAAGATGTTAAAGAAAAATGTTTTAAAATATTTTTGTGAAGAGAATAATGAATACCAGATAGATATGCCTATTTTGAAGGTAAAGCTTCTAGAACTTAAAAATATTTTAATTAAAGAAAAAGAAAGTATAAAATAATTAAATGGAGGAACTATGGAGACAACTAATTTTATTATTAATTTCTTTAAAGATTTAATGAGTTTAACAAAAGAGAATAAAGAAATTCTACGGAAATATTTTGATGAAAATGCAAGTATTTTATGGTACGCAACAAATGAAAAATTTAATGTTGAAGAATATTTGCAAGTTAATTCTGAATATCCAAATGAATGGATTGGAGAAATTAAAAGAATTGAAGAAAAAAAAGATTTAATTATTTTTATTGGAGAAGTTAAACCTAAAGATGAATCATGCTGCCATTACTGTACTTCATTTGTAAAAATAAAAGATAATAAAATTTTATTATTAAAAGAATTTTGGACAGAAGTTTCTTCTCCTCCAGAATGGAGAAAAAATCTAAAAGTAGGAACTCCAATATTTTAGTTGAAAATGACAAAGAAACCCCTTGTGGATCACTCTTGAACCCTGTGCATTATATAATTTATTTAAGAGCTATATTAAATATAGGACAGTCTCTAGAATGAAACTGTCCTATTATATTAAAATTTTTTTGTAAATTTTGATTTATCTAATTTTTTTCATATATGTATTCTATTATTTGTGCAACTTGTGTTTTTTTTCTTTCTTCTGCACACTCTTTTGTCCATTTTAAACTACCTGTTTCATGTGCACAATTTGAATTATTTACAAAATCTTGAACTATTTTATATTTACTTTCTTTATAATTAGGTATCTTTTCATCTTTTTTATTACCAATTTTTCGATTAATCGATGATTCTAAAATAATAAGGTTTCCTATACAGTTTATTTCACTCCCCCATTCTTCCCATATTTCATTTCTTTTTTCTAGTTCTTCATTATTATATGATTCTATATGTTCAATATCTATTTTTTCATGAAAAAGCTTTTGAATTATTTCTTGCTTATTATTTATCACATCAATTTTTTCATAGTTCATTGCCACTAATCTGCATAAAAGATTTTTTGATGTTGTTGAATTAGCTATTGGAGACTCTAGCCTATTCATAAAATTTTTTTTCTCTTCATCTTCATCAATTTTTTCTTTAATATTTTTTAAAATATTTTCAATACTTTCATCTGTAAGTACTAGATTATATTGTTTTCTTATAAAATCACTCATTCCATTAATTTGTTTTGAATAATTAACACTATATACTATGAATAATTTTGTAATATGTGAAACTATTTTTTCTAGTTCTTTTTCTGTAATATTATCTTTTTTTGCTATAATTAAGTAAATTAAATGAAGGTATCTACTGTATCTTGACCATTTTATAAAATTTTCTTCTAAGTTTGCTTCTAAAGACAATTTTTCTTTCTTTTCTTCCCACTTAAATCTTGCATTAATCAAATTTTCTAATGTTTGTAGTTCTAATTTTTCACTTTCTATTTTTTTTAGAATCTCATTAGAAATAAAATCTGTATTATTCTTATTTCTAATAAGATAATCAAATAATTTCTCAAAAAAAGTATCATTACCTATTTTTAAAAAACTGTATGGAATTTCATATTTACCTATTAAATAATCTTTATATAATGAAAGAATTGATGTCATTGTTATACTAGTTCCTAGTTCTTTATTTTTTATCTGAACTAACTCATATAACCTGTCAATTTCATTAAATATAGTTTCATCTTTATTTTCCTTTTTATGTAAATACTCAAACATTTTAATTTTAAAAACATCTGCACCACTTAAATCTAATCCACTAGTATTTATTGTGTCAAATATTTTTAACGTTTCTGTAATACTAGCTTTTGTTTCTATAGTTACAAAAAAGAGTTTTGTTTTTATATAGTTTATAAGTTCTTTTTTTATATGTTCATCTAAATAAAGTTCTCTTTTATTTATTTCATTTATTATTATATGGTAATTTTTCCAATAAATATTTGAATTTTTTTTATCTTTATCTTTTTCTTCAGCTAAGAATACCTCTGAGATTAGCTTTTCTTGCCCCCCTACACCTGTTTCAAAGAAACGGCAAGTTTTATTTCTATCAAGATATAAAAGTAATAAGTTTAAAGTAGTTATTCTTTGTTGCCCATCTATAATATCTTGTTTATTATTATTATCTATTTCACCTAACTGCATTGTTCCTATAAACATAGGTTTATTTTTTATAGTTATTTGATTATCTTCTATTTCACAGAATGATTCAAATATATCATCTATAAATCTTTTTATTTCTTTTTCTCCCCAAGAATATGGTCTTTGATAAATTGGAACTCTAAATTGTATCTTTTGTTTCTCTTCTCCATTAATCTTGTGAATAATTTTTTCAAGTGTAGAGGTGGAGGCTTCAATACTAAATTTATTTTCATCTTTTTTTGTTTTTATTTTAATTAAATTTTCCTCTTCAACAGTAATATTATTTTCATTTATATTACTATTTAGTAATATTGAACAATTCTCTATTATTTCAAGATTATGTACATTATTTAGGGGACTTTGATATGCTCTAAATTTAGATGCAATACTTTGTGTACTATTATTTTTAGAATATTTGAATTCTCTCATTTCCTCTATTTCTAAGAGATGACCATAATCATTTATAGTTTTATCTAAAGGCATTTCAAATTTATAGTGGCTTTTAATTTTTGCTATTGTAAAAGTTCCCCAGTCAGGATATTTTGGAATAATTACGAAATCTCCTTTTGCCATATTTAACATTGTTTTTAAATTGTTGTATTTCCGCTTTATTGTGGCTAATTCTCCCCCTTTCCAAAAATAATTGTCACTCCATTCCTCTGGACTTACTATTTCATTTTTGGGATTAATTAGGGACATAGTATTAGCACCCCACCCCTGTCTCAATCTTCCTTTTTTTATCTCTTCTAATATAAATTTACTATCCCTGTCAATTCTAAATATAAAATACCTCATAAATACTCCCCCTTTTTTTATAACACCTCTATAATATCACAAAAATGATTATTTTAAAGGATTTTAAAATAATATATACTCTACTTTAATGCAATATTTTTAAACAGAAAGTATTTTCATTTTTTTAAGCAAAATTATTCTATTACACGTTTCAAATAGTTTTATTAAGAGTATATGGTATATTATTCACAAGCAGTTATCTTATGATTGTTGGTATATGGGATTGGAGATTTACTGTAGCTATTTTTTGTTTAACTAATAATTCACTTCAATAAAAAGTGAAAACGATTAACAATTGAACATAATTAATTTTAAAGGTACAATTTGATAAACAATGTAGATAAAGGGGGAGAATATGGCAACTAAAAATAAAATAAGCGCATGGGAGTTTTTTCAAAGTTTAGGGAAAACATTTATGTTACCTGTGGCATTATTAGCAGCTATGGGGATATTATTAGGAATAGGAGCAGGTTTTACAGGTAAAACAACAATGGAAATGTTTCCATTTTTAGGAAATGCTTATTTGCAGATGACATTTAATTTTATGATAAAAATAAGTTTGGTGGCTTTTTCGTTTTTACCACTGATGTTTGCAGTTGCAATTCCATTAGGAATGGCGAGAGAGAATAAAGAAATCGCCGCTTTTGCAGGATTAATAGGATTTATTTCTATGCAGTTAGGAACAAATTTTTATTTAACAGAAAAAGGATTATTAGAAATAGCAGATACCAAAATGATTATGGGTATTCAAAGTATAGATACTGGTGCTTTAGGAGCTCTAATTTGTGGAATATTAGTATTTTTTATACATGAGAAATTTCAAAATATAGAGTTACCAGATGCTTTTTCATTCTTTGGAGGAACAAGATTTGTTGCAATTGCAACAGTTTTAATAATGTCCACAGTAGGATTAGTTGTCCCTATGATTTGGCCATTCTTTGCAATGGGGATAGGCAAAGTAGGATCTGTAATTGAAGGTGCAGGAATTTTTGGTCCATTTCTATTTGGAGCAGGAGAAAGATTATTACTGCCATTTGGATTACATCATATATTGGTTGCAACAATTAGATTTACAGAAGCAGGTGGAACTTATATAACAGAAACAGGAAATTCTATTCATGGAGCACTTAATATTTTTTATAATCAATTTGCAATGGGACCAGAATATGTTTCTCCAGATGTTACAAAATTTTTATCTCAAGGGAAAATGCCTACTTTTATATTTGGATTGGGAGGAGCAGCTCTCGCTATTTATAAATCAGCATATCTAGAAAATAGAAATAAAATAAAAGGGTTATTAATATCTGCAGTAGTAGCATCAGCAATTGGGGGAATAACAGAACCAATTGAATTTATATTTTTATTTATAGCTCCTATTCTATATCTGTTTCATGCTTTTATGACTGGATTAGGATTTATGATTATGGGAATTTTAAAAGTTATGATTGGGAATACTGATGGAAATATAATTGATTTCTTTGTATTTGGAGTATTTCAAGGATTTTGGACAAAATGGTATTACGTTATACCTGTAGGAATAGTTTGGTTTTTAATTTATTATTTTGTATTTAAGTGGTATATACTAAAATATAATATACCAACACCAGGAAGAGATAATTCAGTACAAGCAAAAGAAGCTATGGATAGTGGAGACATCTCAGGATATACAGCAAAAATAATGTTAGAAGCATTAGGTGGAAAAGAAAATATTGTGAATTTAGATAGTTGTATAACTAGATTAAGATTAGTTGTAAAAGATGCCAATATAATTGACAGTGATGCTTTAAAAGCAGCAGGAGCAATAAATGTTATGAAGTTAAATGATACTAATGTACAGGTAATTATTGGTCCAAAAGTTCAAGTATTAAAAAAACAACTACAAAAATTAATTTAAATATATTAAAAGGGGAGAGAGAATTCTCTCCTCTTTGTATAAATATGAAGGAGAAGAAATGAAATTTGATGAGATAATAGATAGAAGAGATACTTATTGTACACAATGGGATTATATAGAGGATAGATTTGGAAAAGGAACTAAAAATTTAACTCCATTTTCAATCTCAGATACAGATTTTAAATCCCCTGAACCAATAATTAAAGCAATAATAAAAAGAGCAGAACATGGAATTTTTGGATATTCTCGTTGGAATCATGAGGAGTATAAAGGTTCAATAGAAAATTGGTATAGAAGAAGATATAACACAAGAATAGAAAAAGATTGGATAGTCTATAGCCCAACAGTGATATATAGTATTTCTATAATTTTAGAAGATTTAGTGAAGAATAATGAAAAAATTATGACTCATACACCTAGATATGATGGTTTTACAAAAATATTAAAAGAATATCAAGTAATTGAAATTAGTTTGTTAGAAAATAAAGATGGAATTTATGAAACAGATTTTATAAAAATAGAAGAAGAATTCAAAATAGGAGTAAAAGTTTTTTTACTATGTAATCCTGAGAACCCAACGGGAAAAGTTTGGAGTCAAACAGAATTAAGAAAATTAATCCAATTATGCAATAAATATAATGTAATTCTTTTATCAGATGATATTCATATGGATATAGCCAGAAAAGATGTAACACCAGTTTTAAAATTAGATACTGAAAATTGTATAATAGTTTCTTCAGCTTCTAAAACTTTTAATACGCCTTCTCTTGGGGGCTCGTATGCAATTATTCCAAATATAAAAATTAGAGATAAATTTATAAATCATATAAAAGAAAAGGACTCTCTTTCCTCTCCAAATATTTTTGGTATTATTTCAACAATCGTAGCATATAATCAGTGTGAGCAATGGGTTGAAGAATTAAATAAATATATAACAATTAATTGTCAATATGTTGTAAATGAATTAAATGGATATAAAGGGTTAAAAGTCTCTATTCCAGAAGCCACTTATTTGATGTGGATAGATTTTAAAAATACTGAAATAAAAGTAGATGAGTTAAAAAAATCCCTCGTAAAAGTTGGTAAAGTTGCAATTATGTCAGGAGAAAATTATGGAGATAAATATAAATTAAGATTAAATGTAGGGTGTCCATTAGAAAAATTAAAAATAGGTATATTAGGAATAAAAAGAGCTGTTGATAATTGTAAACAATAAAGTTATAATAAATTTAGGTGATAATATGAGCTTAAGAAAAAAAGAATTAGATATTTTATTTTTACTAAATAATGAAAAATTAACAATGAATGAAATTTCTAAAAAAATAGAAACTTCTGAAAGAAATATTCGGTATATAATTGATAACTTAAATT
>CAMTIW010000095.1 GCA_947072665.1 uncultured Fusobacteriaceae bacterium
TTTTAATTTTCATGAAAAAAGTACCTTTCTTTTATCTCATAGCTGAGTAGTTACAAAGCTACAAAGTTAGGGCTAGATTCAATCCTAAACTTTGTAGCTTTTTGATTTTATAAAAAGCCGATATATTGATTTTTGGCTAAATGGAACCCAAATTTAGATACTCTAGTTTCCATTGATTCATAGGAATCGTGAAATATTTCAGACATTTCTTGAATAATAATTTTCATAGTTTTATCTTTTCCACAATTCAACCAAAAATATGAACCTAAGTCATCAAGTTCTAAATAGGTAACTCTAGGTTTCTTTATAAGCCATCCTACCAAATTAGACCAAAGTGATTTATGATAAAAAATTAAAGTGACAATATTATCATTAACTTTAAAATCTTTATGAATATGAACAGGCTTATAGGTTAAAAAATCTTTATTCTTCGTCATTATCTATCTTTCCTGTACTACAAGTAACAAAGATGAATATAGCAACAAGTCCAACAAAAACTAAAGAAAACCAAGGATTATGAGATATATGACCTAAACTTTTACCAATAAATGTAAGGTCTTTTCCAAGTGTTATAAGTCCTGCAATTAGAATACCAATTAAGGCATCTCCAGCAACAATTCCAGAAGAAAGTAAAACACCTTTTTCTATTCTTTTACTTAGAAGACTAGATTTTTTAAATTTAATATTAACTAACTCTCTAACTAATGCTCCAATTAAGATGGCAGCCGAAAGACCTATTGGTAAATAGAATCCTAGGGCAATAGCAAGAACTGGAAGTCCTAATAGGAATATAAAAATTCCAAAAACTACACCGATAATAACTAGTGTCCATGGAATATTACCAGTCATAACACCTTCGGCTAGCATTCTCATAAGACCAGCTTGTGGAGCAGGAACAGCAACAGAACCAAGAGTGAAAGCTTTATGTAGCATAATAATAACACCACCAGAAGCAAAAGCAGCAAAAATTAATCCAAGATACATAGACCATTCTATTTTCTTAGGTGTTCCACCAATTAAATAAGTATGTTTAAGAGATTGTGCAACTCCACCTGAAGTTGATATAGAAATACAAGCAATTCCAGCTGCCACAATGGCTAAAACCTTTGAACTATCTGGTCCACCACCAATACCAGTAACTTTAATAACTGTTGCTAAAACTAAAAGTGAAGCTATTGTCATTCCAGAAACTGGGTTGTTAGAAGCACCAACAGTTCCACACATTCTAGCAGATACCACTCCAAAGAAGAAAGAAAGCAAAATAACTAAAAATGCAACTAGCATTCCAAGTTTTGGAATTCCTGTTACCATAGGTAAAAATGAAGCTATTAAAAATCCACCAATGGCAATAGCAATAACCCAAGTTAATGGAGTGTCTATATGTTGTCTTTCAACTTTTCCAGAAGCTTTTTCAGCTTTCAATCCTTTAATAGCTTCTCTAAAAGAATTAATAATAGCAGGTGCAGATTTTATAAGGGATATAAATCCTCCAGTAGCAACTGCTCCAGCACCTATATACCTTATATAAAATGACCATATTTGTGAAGCATCCATTTGAGAAATAGGAACAGGACTTGGGAAAATAGCAGTTGGAACTAAATCTCCAATAAATTTAATTAGAGGGATAAATCCAAACCATGCTAGCATTGCTCCTGAAAACATAAAAATAGCTACTTCTAGACCAACGATAAAACCAACACCTAAAAGAGATGCAACAGCATTTAATCCAAAAGCAGTACCTAATTTAGAAATAGCCCACATAGGTTCTTCTGTAAATATAGCTACACCACCACCTAAGAATTTAAACAGTCCACCAACACCGATTCCTTTCATAACAGTTTTAAGACCATCTCCACCTTTATTGGCATTAATTAATATTTCAGTAACAGCTATAGACTCAGGAAACATTAGTTTTCCATGTTCTTCAACAATTAAATATTCTCTAAAAGGAACTATAAAAATTATTCCTAAGATACCACCTAGCATAGTCATTATTCCTATAGAAGTGGTACTTAATTCATTTCCCCAAATAATAATAGCAGGAAGGGTAAAAATTATTCCACCGGCAATTGATTCTCCAACTGCAGCCATAGATGCAACTAAATTAGCTTCCAAGATACTATTTTTTTTAAATAAACATTTTAAAAGTCCAGTTCCTAAAATTGAGCCAGGTATAGCTGCAGCAATAGTAATACCAGTTTTTAAGCCTAAATACACATTTGCAGCTGCAAATATAACAGTAAAAATAATACCCATTACTAATGTGGTAATATTTACTTCTGGTAAATTAGTTTCCATAGAAATAAATGGTTTGAACTCTTCTTTTGTTTCAGTCTTCATAAAGTAACACTCTCCTTGTTTATAAAAATACTTAAATGTAATTTTATAGTACCTTTTTTTTTGTAAAAAGTCAATTATAAAACCTATTTATTAGAACAAAAAAACCTTGTTCATTAAATTGAACAAGGTTTTAATAAAAATAAAAAATAAGAATTATTTTCTATACATTTCAACAAGACCTGCTAAAAATGTTCTAATATATTTATCTCCACATTCTCTATAATTTTTATGATCTTTTTTTCTAAATAAAGCAGTTAGTTCAGATTCAGAAACAGTTGATCCACCAAGACCTAAAACTTTTATCATATCTTCACTTTTGAAATTAAGAGCAATTCTTAATTTTTTTAAAATAATATTGTTGTTATTACTATTTTTTTTAGGATGTAAATCATCTTCTTGAGCAGGTTTTTGACCTGGTTTAGGAATATGAACACCTCTTTTGAAAATTACAAATCCATCCAAGAATTTTTTTAATTCTTCATTTTTTAAAGTAACGAATCCATCTTCATGATCTTTTTTTAAGAAGTTTTTAATATTTTCTATTTCTACTTTTTCTCCACCTAGAGAAAATATTTCAATTAATTTTACATCACTGATGTCAAGAGCATATCTAAGTCTTCTAATTATATCGTTGTTGTTCATTTAAAACCTCCTAAAACTTTTATTTAACATAGAATTATATCATTTTTTTTAAAAAAATTATAGTTTTATTTTAATATGTAACATATGTTACATACTTTTAATATAAAAGGATATATCATAGATATAGAGAATAGAGATATATCTATATGTAATAATATAAAATTAAAATTAAGGAGGAACAAGTATGTTTTGTTACCAATGTCAAGAAACAATGAAAAATCAAGGCTGTAATTTAATGAAAGGTATGTGTGGGAAAGAAGAGAGTACAACTGACTTACAAGATTTGTTGATATATACAGCTAAAGGAGTAGCAGCTTATAGTTCTCAGATTAGAGCATTGGGAAAAGAAGATAAACCATGTGAAGAGGTAAATAGATATTTAGTTAATTCACTTTTCATAACAATAACTAATGCTAATTTTGATGACACTGTTATAATGGAAGAAATAAAAAAAGGTTTAGTTATGAGAAAACATATAAAATCTAAACTTGAAGAAATGGGAATAAATTTAGATTCAAAATATGAAGGTAAAAAATATATAACATGGAATGCTAAGAATAAAGAAGAAATGTTAGAAGTTGCTAAAACAGTAGGAGTTATGAGAACTGAAAATGAGGATATAAGATCTTTAAGAGAACTTGCATTATATGGATTAAAAGGTCTAGCAGCATATACAGAGCATGCTTTAAATTTAAATAAAGTAAATCCAGAACTTTTCGCTTTTGTAGAAGAAATTTTATTAGCAACAGAAGATGAATCACTTGGTGTGGCAGAGCTTACGACTCTTGTTTTAAAAGTTGGAGAATTTGGGGTTAAAGCCATGGCACTTTTAGATGAGGCTAATACTTCTACTTTCGGTCATCCTGTAATGACAAAAGTTAATTTAGGAGTTAAAAAAAATCCAGGAATATTAATAACAGGACATGATCTTATGGATTTAAAAAGATTGTTAGAGCAAAGTGAGGGAACAGGAGTTGATATTTATACTCACTCTGAAATGTTACCAGGACATTATTATCCAGAGCTAAAAAAATATGAGCATTTTGTAGGGAATTATGGAGGAGCATGGTGGGAACAAAAAACTGAATTTTCCACATTCAATGGCCCTATATTATTTACAACAAATTGTATTGTACCACCTTCTAAGAATGCAAATTATAATGGAAAGGTATTTACAACCAATGCTTCGGGATACCCTGGTTGGAAAAGAATACAGCTAGATAAAAATGGAAATAAGGACTTTTCAGAGATTATAAATTTAGCTAAGACATGCCCTGCGCCAACAGAAATAGAAACAGGTGAAATAATAGGTGGCTTTGCTCATAATCAAGTATTAGCACTAGCTGATAAAGTAGTTGAAGGAGTTAAATCAGGTGCAATAAATAGATTTATAGTTATGGGTGGTTGTGATGGAAGAGATAAAAAAAGAGATTATTATGGTGAATTTGCAAAAAAATTACCAAATAATACAATTATATTAACTGCAGGTTGTGCAAAATATAGATATAATAAATTAGCACTAGGAGATATAGGTGGAATACCTAGAGTTTTAGATGCAGGACAATGCAATGACTCTTATTCACTTGCAGTTATTGCAATGACTTTACAAAAAGTTTTTGGATTAGAAGATATAAATGATTTGCCAATAATTTATAATATAGCTTGGTATGAACAAAAAGCAGTAATAGTTCTACTAGCATTGCTATCTCTAGGAATAAAAAATATTCATTTAGGACCAACATTACCAGCTTTTTTATCAAAAAATGTTGCAGATTTATTAGTTAGAGAGTTTGGAATTGCTCTTGCTGGAGATGTAGATGAAGATTTAAAAAAATGGAACTTAATATAAATAAAAAATAATGAAAAAAACAAGAATTAGATTACTAATTCTTGTTTTTTTCTAATTAAGATTAAATTTAACTGATATAACTTTAGAATTATTGAACTCTTTTTTCTTTATCTTTTCTATTTGAAGTTGTGGAAAAGAGTTTTTTAAATCTTGAATAAGTGGTTTGAGGATATGTTTTTCAAAATCAAAAAATCTTTCATATTCATTAACTGTTTCCAAGATATCTTTAAGTTTATCAATGGATATATATATTTCATTGCTTTTTTCTCGAATTAGATATTGATATAAAACATGACTTAATTTTTCTTTGAAAAAAATGAAATCTTTAAGAATTTTATTCATATTTATTTCTGGAGAAAATTGAATTAAATATGTGTCATTTATAAAATAAATAGAGTGAATAATAGGAATTAAAGCCTGAATATTATCATTAGCATCTGATAGAATAACATTTTTATTTTGAATTTTTAAAAAAGAATTGATTTCCTTATTATCCTTAAGAAGTATTAAAATACCATCTTTGTCTATTTTATTTTGATAGTTATTTAAAATGAGACATTCTTTTTTTATTAAAGCTTTATCAAATGATATAAAAGTTTTTGTTAAATCTAGTGTTTCTAAAAAATCTATAATAGTTTTTTTCATATGCAATAACTCCCTTAAAGATTTAATAAACTTACTTATAGTTTTCCTACTAATTTGTTAAAAGTATATCAGTTTATAGTGGAAATTACAATGAAAAAAATTAGAATATAATTTATGTTATTAATGACATAAAAAAGAAGCGTCAAATTAGAATTTGATTCTTCTTTTTTATAATTTTAATTTAATAAAAACTAATTTTCAAATTAATTTATTCCATTCTGACAACCATAGTTATATTATTTTCATAAATTCCAGATGGTTGATTTTCATTAATATCTACATCTACACCAACATAACGATGATCTATACCTTCTTTCCCTAAAGAAGTTGATCCAAGAGCAGGGAAAATATCAGTCCATAGATGAACAGCTAATTTTATGGAAGGATCTTCTTTATTATTTAATATAAGCTCACCTTCTCCAGAATCAGGACCTAATTCTTTAATATAAGCTATATATTTTCCATTTGGTTCTCCAGTAACTTTAAACTCACCCTCCGCTCTATATCCTTTAGTTCCAGCAATTAGTGTTCCCAAATTAATGTGTTGAATAACTTCAATATTTAAGGGTTTTATGACTTTAGCTTGAACAGTCATAGAGGCTTCATTAGCAAAAAGTATTGTAGAGGTCAAAAATCCCATAAAAAAAATTTTTTTCATAAATATCATCTCCTATTTTAATAATATATGTGTCGATTCTATTATAATATTAAAACTAAATTAAAACATCTACTTTTATTACAAAAAAAATAATAATAATGGGTTTTTTAAAATTTTATTTTTTTAGAAATATATAGCTTTTTATCGGCTAATTCATAATTTTCTTTCATGGAGATACTATAATCTAATTTTTGAATTCCTATACTTAAAGAAGGTTTAGGCTTTATTAAAGAGGCTTCTAATTTTTTTGAAATATCTTGACATAACTCGTTTATTTCTTGTAGAGAGTCTTTTTTTATTATACCAATAAATTCATCACCACCTATTCTATAAAAATTTAAAGGAGAACAACTACTTAATGTATTTCCAATAAATCTTATTATTTCATCTCCTTTAATATGACCATAAGTATTGTTTATATTTCTTAAACTATCAATATCTAAAGCAATTAAGTAAAAATTATCAAGTTTTTCTTTGAAACAGTCCTCAAATTTTTCTATATATTTTCTTCTGTTACTTAATCCTGATAAAATATCTATTTCTGATTGTTTTTTATTTATTATTTCATTTGTTACATCTTTTGAGATGGAAAGAATACCGATTCCACCTAGAGTTTCTATTTTTTCTTTGAAAACTCTAAAAATTTTTCCACCAAATCTTTCTAGTTCAGAAGTTTCACCATTTTCTAATGCTAATAGATCAGTTTTTTTAAAATTATCTAAGATATCTTTTGAAAAAAATAAGTCATCTGTATTGTTTAAAATAGATTCTTCTGAAAGATTAAAAAACTTTAAAAAAGCAGAATTAACATATTTATATTGGAATTTATCATTCTTAAAATAGATTAAATCGTGGGATTTATTGATGATTTCTGATAGAAAATTAAAATGTTTTGATGTTTCTAGCCAATCAAATATTTCTAGAACAACATTACCATCTAAATAATATATTTCTAAGGAACATTCAAATTTTAGATGTCCCATTTTACTATTACAACGTATTTCAGTACCTTTTAAAAATGTTTTTTCAATTTTTTTTTCATTTATTATTTTATTTATTTTGTTGGAAAGTAGACAAGTTTTACATTTTTCAGTTTTTTGACAATAATCATCCTCATTTATTAAATTTTCACATTGTAAATATTCACCTAATAATAAAGTTATATTTTCTTTATAATTACTAAATTTTTGTTTAATAATTTTATTTACATAGATAACTTCTTTTTTATCGTTTAAAAATATGAAACTATTTTGATGATTATCAATAATTTTTTTAAACATACTTCTCCCCCTAATTTAACCTATATATTATTTTTATTAGAAAAGTATAACATTTTCAAATTTCCCACGCAATGAAAAAAATTTTATTATTTTAAAAAAAAATGATGTTAATTAATGGGATAAAATTAATTTATAAATTAAAAATTTATAAAAATTATAAAAAAAAAGTAAAAAAAATGTTTTTTTTAAATATTTTTTAATAAAAAAAAATAATTTAATTAAAAAATGTATTTAAAAAAGCAAAAAAATATAATAAATTTATTTTTAATTTAA
>CAMTIW010000096.1 GCA_947072665.1 uncultured Fusobacteriaceae bacterium
ATTCTTGGAATAATTGGAGTTTCAAAATTTATTACTTTTATGTTAAAAAATTATCGTTCTTCAACTCTTTATTTTATAGATGGAATTATTATTACTTCACTTTTACAAATTTTAATGAATATTTTTCCTACCATTAATAGTATGATAAAACTTTTAGTTTTTTAATTAAATTAAAAAAAATGACAAATTTTTAGTTTTGTCATTTTTTTTATTTATCCTTTAAAACTCTCTCTTACTGATCTATCCATATCTCTCTTTTGATCTTTTTTTGCTAGTTCATCTCTCTTATCATATGTTTTCTTTCCTCGTGCTAAACCTATTTCTATTTTCACATACCCTTTAGACAGGTGAACATTCAATGGTACAATAGTAAAACCTTTTTGTTTTACTATTTCATGTATTTTATTTATCTCTTTTTTTTTCAATAGTAATTTTCTTACTCTTCTTTCATCAGGGTTATAAACACTTCCAAATTTCCAAGGTGTAATACTCATCCCCATAATAAATATCTCACCATTTATAACTCTAACAAAAGCTTCTTTTATACTTGTTTGACTAGCTTTTATTGATTTTACTTCACTTCCGATTAACTCTATTCCTGCCTCAAATTTTTCATCAATAAAATAATCAAAAAAAGCTTTTTTATTATTAGCTAATATCATTTAATTTTCACCTGCCATATATTAATTTTCTATTTTATTTAAAGGTATCACTTGTATTTCTAAATTAACTAAGTCTGCTCTGGCTATTCTAACATTAACTTTTTCACCTAAATTATATACAATTCCCGTATTTTTCCCTTCCATAGTAAAATCCCGCTCATTGAATTCATAATAATCATTTGTACTTCCTACAACATCCCAGAAACATTCAATATTCTCACTTGTTTCAAAAAATACTTTTTTATTATTAAATCCTATAATTTTAGCCTCATATTCATTTCCTAATTTATCTTTCATATATTCTACTATCTTGATTTTTTTACTCTCTTCTTCAACTTTCATAGCGTCTCTTTCAGCTTTAGATATCTGTGTACAAATACTATCTAAAACTTCATTTAACCATTTAATTGATTTTTTATCGGGATATCCTGTTAATACCATTGCAGTTATTCTGTGAATCATAAGGTCTGCATATCTTCTTATTGGAGAAGTAAAATGTGTATAAAAACTAGATGATAGACCAAAATGACCAGTATTTTCCTTTGTATATCTTGCTTGTTTAAGAGCCATAAGTACCATCTTATGAACTATTAAACTATTCCCATCTGCTTTTGATTCCTCTATTATAGATTGGAATTTTTTAGGATGAACATCTTCAGAAGAATGTATTCTATATTTAAACTTAGCTAAAACATCATTTAAACTTTGAATTCTTTCTGGATCTGGTTTGTCATGTGTTCTATAAATAGATGGAACTTCTAACCAAAATAATTTTTCTGCAATTGCTTCATTGGCAGCAATCATAAAATCCTCAATTATTCTTTCTGATTCCCCTCTTTCTATTTTTTTAACCTCTTTAACTTTTCCTTTCTCATCTAAAATTACTTTAGATTCAGGAATATCAAAATCAATACTTCCTCTTTTATATTTAATTTTTCTTATGATTTGTGAAAGCTCAAACATAGTTGATATATCCTCTTTTATATCACTATACTCTTCATTTGCCCATTCATCATCTGCTAAAATTTTATTAACGTTTCCATAGGTCATTCTATGTAAAGTATTTATTACTGCTTTATATGTATCTACACTAAGTTGTTTTCCATTTTCATCAAAAATAATCTCACATGCAAAAACAAGTTTATCCTCTTTTTCATTTAGTGAACATATTCCATTAGATATTTCTTTTGGGAACATAGGTAAAACTCTATCTACCATATATACCGAATTTCCTCTTTTTCTAGCCTCTAGATCTAGATTTGAATTAATTGGAATGTAATAACTCACGTCTGCAATAGCTACAATAAGTTTATAACCACCATTTGGGATTCTTTCAACACAAACAGCATCGTCTAAGTCTTTTGCGTCATCTCCATCTATTGTTATGATTTTCTTCTGTCTTAAATCTTTTCTCTTTTTTATCTCTTCTTCTGGGATAGAAATAGGTATTCTCCTAGCTTCTGCTATTACTTCATCTGGAAAATGCTCACTCATTCCCTCTCTTCTTATTAACCCTTCTAGCATATCGTTTGTATCATTAGGGTCTCCTATTACTTCTACTATCTCTCCTTCTGGTTTTTTATCTTTATCGCCCCAAAAAGTTATTTTTACAACTACTAATTCTCCATCTTCTGCTTTACCCATTTTTTTATAAGGAATGAATATATCGTTCCCAAAATTATGCGTTGGGACTACAAAACCAAAATTTTCTCTTCTGTCTAATACCCCTACTACTGTTTCTTTATTTCTTTTTAAAATTTTTACAACTTCCCCTTCTTTTTTCCCATTTTCCCAACCTACCATCACTATTTTTATCAGGACAGTATCTCCATTTAATGCTCCATTAAAGCCAGGTTTTGGAATGAATATTCCTTCTGTGGGAGTATCCACAAAAGCAAATCTTTCCTTTATTATATTGAATGTTCCTTTAAAATAGCCCAATCTTTCAGGAATAGAATACTTCCCTCTATTATTTTTTACTAATTCACCCTCTTCTATTAATTGTTCTATCATCTCTTTATTTTCTTTTTTTAGTTTTTGTGACCATCCTAAAAGTTTAACTATTTCCTCATATTTCAAATATGTTGCTTTTTCAAATATTTTTTTTATTTTTATTATTTCGTTTTCTATCTTCATCATCTATCACTCCTCAAATTCTTTTCTCTTATTAAAAAATTTCTCATTTTTAAAGTATTTATATGAATATCCACATTTTTTTTTATTAAATACTCTATTTTTCTATCAATTTCATATATTATAGCATCATTTATATCTTTTTTTGCTAATAATCTTATCTCTTCCACAGCAGGATAACTTCTTCCACTTTCTATTCCATCAGAAAGATATACTATTTTTTCCATAATACTCATATTTTCTCTTCCAATAGTATGATATTTTACAGCATTTAATATATCTTTATCTTTTATTCTAAATTTTTCCTCTCCATAAACTGAAGCTGCAAATCCATGTAATATTTCATTAGAATTTTCATAACCTATAATTTCACTAAAATTTTTCTTTTTGCAAATTTCAAAAAGTTCAAAAATTTTCATCTCCTTGCAAAAATCATGAAGTAAAACTGCTATTTCTACTTTATTTACTGAGATGTTATACTCCTTAGCTAATATTTTTCCTTGTTCTAAAACTCTTAACGTATGTTCATATCTTTTTTTTGAAATTTTATTCTTTAATTCTAATTTTAACTGTTCTATTAAATCCAATTTAATATTTCACCTCATTTTATAAATCATTATTTTTTTTATAATAAGATTTAAATACTCCATCTTTCTCCTTACTATCTAGCATGAACTTTACTCTTTCTACTCCTCCTAATTCTGATAAACTATTAGTTATAGAATAAATTATGTATAAACTTTTATTAGAATTTTCGTGAAATTCTTCAATATCTCTTAAATTTAAATATAAATCTTTACCACTAAAGAAAATATTTAAGAGTACAATATCATTTTTTAATTGTCCATTATTTTTCATTTCTAAAGAGATATTTTTAATTACCTCTTGAATTATTTCATTTCTATCTCTCCTATATTTAATCTTCACTATCTTACTCGTCAAAGAATTAAATTTTTCATTAGGTAAATATAGTTGTATGTCAAATAATTCTTCTTCATTCTTATTTATTTCTTCTGAATTTAAAGAAATTGTTTTTATTATTTTAGAATTTCTTTCCAAAATAGAAGATTTAATTCCTAATAAGATAAATAACCCTAATAAAGCACCTGTAAAAATAATCAATTTTTTATTTTTCATTTTTTCACTTCCTATTAATAAAAATTTTCTCTCACTTGTTCAGCTATTTTTAAAGCCATAATTTTTTGATAGTGAAGACTAGATAATTTTTCTCTATCTTTTTTGTTAGTTAAGAATCCTAATTCTATAAGTACACCTGGAACAACTGTTTTTGGGCGACCAAGTCCTCTTAAAACTGCAAAATTAGCTCCATGAATCCCTCTATTTTTCATTTTTATACTCCTAGCTAAAGAATCAGTTATTCCTCTTGCTAATTTAGCTGAAACTTCTTGATACTTCTTATATTCTAATTCTCCTAAAATTTGAGATATTCCTCCTACATTTTCTCCAAAAGATTCACCAAATTTATTTTCATATGCAGCAACTCTTGAGGCATATGGAGAAGATGTTTTTGAAAAATAAAAAACCTCTATACCTTCAGCTTTAGTATTTTTAGAAGCATTTAAATGAATACTTATAAACATATCTGCTTTTTTTTGATTTGCTATCTTAGGTCTTGCGGAAAGATTAACAAAACTATCTCTCTCTCTTATCATTATAACATTAAAATCTTTTTTTAGCTCATTTTCTAAATATTTAGCAACACTTAACGCTATATCTTTCTCTCTTTTTCCATTGGAATTTGCACCAGGGTCTTTTCCTCCATGCCCTGCATCAACCGCTATTGTAAATTGCTTTTTTTTATTATAATTTAAGCTCAATATTATAGAATTTTTTCCTTTTATTATTTTATAAGTTACAATTTTTTTATGTTTTATAAAAAAACCTGTTCCTTTTCCCATGGAAATACTTTTAAAACTATCTACATATTTACTATTAAAATTTGAATCTTTTAATTTTGTCTTTAATTTAGCATTTTTAATATTTAAAAATATTAATTGATTTTGTGGATCATAATTCAATATATAATCAGGAGCTTTTTTCAACGAATCAAACTCTATAACAATCTGAGTTGAATTTTTGGTTGAATAAACTTTTTTTATTCCTAAATCATTGGAAAAACATAGAATTGTTACAAAATACATAAGCACTGCATACAAAAAAATCTTTATTTTCATAATTACTCCTAATTTTTTATAAACTTCCTTAACTTAATATATTTTACCACATTTATTTTTTTTTATCTTTTTTTATTTATATAAAAAAGGTGCTAAAAAATTAATCTTAGTCACCTTATCTATAACTCTCTTATTCTTATAAAATTATTATTTAATTACTACAGTAGCAATTGCTGATTTTCTTAAAGTTATATTCACACCTTTATCCACTCTTATAACTACTAAATCTTCAGAAACTGAAGATACTGTTCCTCTAATTCCACCAGAAGTAAATACTTCTACTCCTTCTTTCAGCGATTCTACCATTTCTTTATGTTTTTTTTGTTTTTTCTTGTTTGGTAAAATTAATAAAAAGTAAAACACTGCTATCCATATTACAAAAGTTAGTGCCATACCTCCATATTTCGCTATTAATTCATTCATATTCATACCCCCATCCTTTAATTTTATGTATTTGATGTTTTAATTATAGCATAGTAACTTTTTTTTTTCAATTTTTAATATCTCAATTTTTTATCTTTATCTGTTTTTTTAATTTTTAAACCAAGATATTTAATTGAATTATTTTTTTATTTCCAGTATAATGTTATTAGAATTATTTTTTTATTTATACTTAAAAAGAAAAAGAGGAAAAACATGAAAATTTCAATACTAGGTAGTGGTAGTTCTGGAAATTCTATTTTTATTGATACAAATGAATTTAAATTTTTAGTAGATGCAGGGTTCAGTTGTAAAAAAATAGAGGAAAGATTATCAGAAATTGGTGAAAGTTTAAAAGATATTTCAGCTCTTTTAATTACACACGAACATGGTGACCATATTATGGGTGCTGGAATTATATCAAGAAAATATAATATTCCTATCTATATCTCACAAGAAAGTTATGAAATATCTAAAGTGAAATTAGGAAATATAGAAGATTGTAACCTTAAATTTATAAATGGAGATTTTCAATTATCTGAAACTGTTAAAATTCAGCCCTTTGATGTTATGCACGATGCAAGCAGGACACTTGGTTTTAAAATTCTTGGTAAAAATGGTAAATCAGCAGCTATTTCTACTGATATAGGATATATTAGCAATATAACTAAAGAATATTTTAAAAACATAGATATTTTAGTCATAGAATGTAACTATGATTATGATATGCTTATGAATTGCTCCTATCCTTGGGATTTGAAGTCAAGAATAAAAAGTAATAATGGACATCTTTCAAATACTGATGCAGCAAAATTTATTTGTGATATCTATTCAGAAAAACTTCAAAAAGCATATTTAGTTCACGTAAGTAAAGATAGTAATCACCCAGATCTCGTTTTAGAAACTGTAAAAAAAATGCTTTATGAAAATAATATTGAGTTAGATTTAGAAGTAGCCCATCAGGATAGAGCTTCTAATTTGTTTAAAATAGAATAATCAAGGAGAAATAAATTATGATGAATATTGAAACATTATGGGATGAATTAATTTTTGAATTAGGTTCTATAGGACCACATGCAAAAGAAAAAAATAAAGAGATTTTAATAGGATGTGGTAATCGTAATGCTGATATTCTTTTCATTGGTGATGATCCAAATCTCTATTTAGATGAAAATTTAAGAGTTTCACCTGCATCTAGCGGCGAATTTTTAATCAAACTTTGTGATGTAACAGGACTTACTCCTGACGATTATTATATTACAACTATCACTAAATCAACAATTAAGTATAAAGATTATTTTGAAACTGATCAAGAACACCTTATTGAGTATCTAAATATGCAAATTGCTCTTATTAAGCCTAAAATCATTGTGGCGTTAGGTCAAAATATAGCTTCTATTATTTTAGAAAAAGATGTTAATTTTTTAAAAGAAAAAAATATTATTCATGATTGGATAGGTAATACGAAAATTTTAATTACTTATGATCCAAATTTTGCTAAAAATTCTCGAGATACTGCAGGAAAAAAAGATAAAATTGCAGTTGAATTTTGGAATTCTTTAAAATTAGTCAAAAATTATATAGATGAAATAAAATCTGATTTCTAAGGAAAAAAACGTATATAAATAATTTATATACGTTTTTTTAATTTTAGAATAGACTCTTATAATAAAATATGCTAACATCATATATATAAAATATAATTATAATTTAATTATAATTTAATTAAACAGAATCTTATAAACAATAAAATAACTCTCGTTATTAAAAATAGGAGTAGCATATGAAAAATAAAATGTCAATTAGAGACGTGGTGAAAAGTATTAAACTAACAACTAGAACACTAAGATACTATGAAGAACTAGGACTAATTACTTCTATACAAGAAGGAAGAGGAAATAGATTTTATGAAAGGGAAGCTTTAGAAAAATTAGTTTATTTGGATGAATTAAAAAATAAAGGTTGCAGTTTAAAAGAAATAGAAGAATTTATGGGCGATAGATGTTGTAATCAAAAAAAAGATTTATTTCAAATAAAAGTTAAAGAAAATGAAGAGCAAATTAAATATTTAACCTGGCAAAATAATAAAATAAAAGAAGAAATGGAAATAATAAACAAATTAAATAT
>CAMTIW010000097.1 GCA_947072665.1 uncultured Fusobacteriaceae bacterium
TAATAATTAAATTATAACCTCAACTGGAGCCACTCTGAAAAGAGTGGTTTTTATATATATTTAAATATTAATTTAGAAGGTTACCCCTATAATTCTATGAACAAATAATAAATTTTACTGAAAAAATTCTTATAAAAATTTATAAAAAAATGGCAACAAATTCACTCTAAAAAAAAGTAGTGTTTTAAATTAAAGAAAAATGGTATAATAAAGAAATTTTAGTATTAAATAAGAACTAAATAATTTTATTTAATAAAAAAAAATACTGATAACAAGGAGAACGAGACGATGGCATTTTTAAAAAAAGATTCTAAAGATGAGAAAAGAACAACAGAAATTATGGTAACAAATAATAATGAGTATACCCTTAATGAAAAAATCGCAATCATTGCTGAAGAAACGGTGATAGAAGGTAACTTAAATATGAAAAATGATGCTCATATATATGGGAAAGTAAAAGGCATATTAATTTCTAGTGGCGATGTAATTGTTGGTGTAAAAGGGGAAATAGAAGGAGATGTAATCGCAAATAGAATAGTTATTGCAGGGGTAATAAAGGGAAAAATCAAAACAACAGAACTTGAAATAATGTCTGAAGGAAGAGCAGAAGGAGAAGTAAGTTATAAAAGTCTTATAATAGATAAGGGCGGAGTTTTAGAAGGGACAACTAAAAAAAATCTTGTAAATGAAGATGAAGAAAAATTAGAATTACCAGAATGGTTATCAAATAATTAATTAAAAATAAATTATTTAATTAATATTATGATAAATATTTAAAACAGATAAAAGAAAAAATACATATTCTATTTTACCAAATTATAAAAATAAAGAAGTATGGATAAAATATGTTTTGCAACTTTTTTTACTATTAAGTTGCAAAACACACTCACTATAAAAATAGTTTAAAATCTTATTATTAAAACTAATATTAAAATTAATTTTTACTGATAAAAATTGAGTCTTTAAATATTTTACCAATAGAAAAAAATATAACAAAGAACTCTAATCTTCCAAAAAACATACCAACAATTTGAGTCCATAAGACAAGAATAGGAGCATCAGGTGATGTAACACCTATTGAAAGTCCTACAGTACTAAAGCACGAAGCCATTTCAAACATCGCTTCAAAAATAGAGTAATTATGTGCTAGTAATATAGTTACTGATATTATATACATAAAAAAATAAATTGTAAAAAAGGAAGATATTTCAACCAAATGTCCATTAGACACATAAAATTTTCCTTCTGGTCTAATTATATAATTTTCTTTAATAACTCTTTTGGGAAGATTAACACTTTTTATATTCCAAATAAAAACTTTAAAGCAAGTATACACTCTATATAGTTTTAATCCACCAGCAGTAGAGCCAATTCCCCCTCCAATAATCATAAGAATAATCATTGTAAATATTCCTAAAGGATTCCAGTTAGTATAAGGTACAGTAGAAAAACCAGAAGTTGAAATAGCTGAAATTATTTCAAAAGCAGCAACCCTTAAGCTTTTTGATAAACTTGAAAAAAGATTAAGAGTTGTAAAATAAAGAACAAATGGGATAAGTATTCCCATAAAAAACAACATAAATCTAGTTTCCCCTATTCTGAAAAAATCTTTAAATTTTCCTTTCCATAAAAGCATGTGAGATGCAAAATTAATTGTACCGAGAATCATTAAAATGATAGTAATTAATTCAATTGAAACACTATTATAAAAGCCAATGCTATCTGCTTTAGTAGAAAAACCTCCTGTAGATACAGCAGCAATAGAGTGATTGATTGCATCAAAAATAGGCATTCCTGCTATTGAATAAAGAATAATTCCACTTAGGATATAGCTTAAATAAATTTTCATAATCATTGTAACTGTTTTTTTTGCATTTGGAACTAGTCTATCAGAACGAGCTTCAGCATTATATAGATTGTCTCCATGAGGTCCAATGATAGCTGAAAGAAGAATAACTACAAGTCCTGCCCCACCCATAAGTTGCATAATACTTCTCCATAAGAGAAACATATTAGAAGTTTCTTCCACGTTAACAACAGAGAGACCTGTAGTTGTAAAACCACTAACAGCTTCAAATATTGCTTGAGTAAAACTAAGTTGTCCTGAAAAAATAAAAGGGAGTCCCCCGAGAATTACAGCAATAATCCAAGAAAATAATACAATAATACCACCTTCTTGTATTGTTAAAGACTTATCTGAATCACTTTTTAAATTAAGCTTTAACAAAAATCCTATTATTAAGGAGATGAGACCTGAACATATTATAGCCATTATATCTTTTTTATCTGTTTTATAGAAAAAAAGTGTAATTAATGGTAAAAAAAGAGAAAAACCAACACCAATAGTAATTTCACCAATATAACCAAAGATTATTTTATAACGTTCTTTTAAAATATTAATACCAATCATTAACCCAACCTCCCTATAAGGGTTGAGAATAATTTACTCTGTACACTTGGAAGTGATAGACAAACAAGCTTATCTCCAATTTTTATTACAGTATTCCCTCTAGGAATAATAGTTATTGAATCTCTTAAAATACATCCAATGATAGCGTCTGATGGAAGATCTATTTCTGCTAAAGTTTTTTCTATAACAGGGCTTGTCTCAGGAATTTTAATTTCAAAAATAGAGAGTTGTCCATTATTAATAGGTATTAAATTAATAATCTCTTCAACAGAAATTTTTTGCTCAATAATAGAAGATATTATATGAGTTGTAGAAATTACAGTATCAAGTCCTAATTGTGTAAAAATATCAATATTTTTAGGGTCATTAACAATTGCAAAAGTTTTCTCTATCCCAAATATTTTTTTTGCAATTTGGCATATAATAAGATTATCTGGATCATTACATGTTAAGGCAATTACCATATTTGTATAAAGTATTCCTGCATCTTTTAAAACATCTGGATTACTAGGATTTCCTAAAACAACATCTATTTCTGGGTGTAATCTTGCAAAAGATTTACAAAGTTCTGGATTTTTATCAATAACAGTAACATTATGACCTTTTGATAAAAATGATTTTATAAGGAAATGAAGTTCATTTCCTGAACCGGTAATAATAATATTCACTACAAGGTACCCCCTTTATCATTTTTTAAAATATTTTCAAATTCTATCTTTGAAAGTTCAATAGGGCTTACTATTTGTATTCCAAATTCTCGATAGAGAGGTATAGTATTAGGATTGTGAACTCTTGCAACAACTTTAGGAACATGATATAAGTCTTTTGCAATCTGGGCAATCATCATATTTGTGTTGTCGTCATCGGTAGTCGCAAGTAAAATTCCCGCAGTTTCAATATTAGCCGATATTAAAGTATCAACTTCAATTCCATTAGATTCAATGGTAAAACCACTGAAATTGTCAGAAAGTTTTTTAAAAGAATTGGGATTTTTATCAATAACAACAATACTTTTTCTTTCTAGAGAAAAAGATTCGGCTATAGTTGATCCAAAACGGCCACATCCTACAATAATTATATAATTTAAATCTTTTTTCATAAAGAAAACACTCCTTTAAATAGTAATATCTATTTTATATTGGGTTTAATATAATCAAAATTAGTAAGTCTTTCAATATTATTTTGTGCTGGACTATAAGAAGGATCAAAATTAAGAGCTACTAAATAATATTTGTGAGCAAGTAAAACATCCCCTTGATATTCAGCTAAAACACCAAGTAAATTATAGATAATAGGAGATTCTGTATTTGTAGATAAAGCTAATTTCAAAATTTCAATAGCTTTACTATAATTTTGTTTTGTAATACATAGTTTTATAAATTCAAGTTTTTCTTCAAAAGAATCGATGTTATTTTCTGTAAGTCTTTCTCTCAAAAACACATTTGAAAGAATTTTTTCTAATTGGTCTACGGTAAAAGGTTTTCCAATAAAATCAATAGCTTGAAGCTTCATGGCAGTGACAGCATCTTTAATTGTGCCATAAGCTGTCATCATAATAACGTTAGTTTGGTTATTATTAGCCCTTATTTTACTTAAAAGCTCCATTCCTGTAATTCCAGGCATCTTTATATCTAAAAGAATAAGATCATAACTATTATTTTTAAGAATAGTTAAAGCCTCTTCCCCATTAACTGCCATATCATATTTATAACCAAGGGTATCAAGACAATATCCAACAGTTGTCCTTATATTTTTTTCATCATCAACAACTAATATATTTTTTTGCATTTTGTAACCTCCTAAGAATCAATAAAATTTAGGGATATTAAAGAAAAAAGTACATCCTTTATTAGGAAGACTTTCAACCCAAATATTTCCACCGTGTGCTTGTATGATTTTTTTACAAATTGTGAGACCAAGCCCTGTTCCTTTAAAATTATCTTCAGTCTCATTTTTAATTTGTATAAATTTCTCAAAAATTTTTTCTTGAAAGATAATAGGAATTCCTTTACCATTATCTTTTACAGAAAAAATAAAATTATCATTATTTTCTTTAATATCAATAAAAATAATTCTGGCGGTATCCGTTACACCATATTTTATAGCGTTAGAAATAAGATTATTAATAACAATTAATAATTTAGAAAAATCACCGTAAAATAGGGAGTTTGTATTGAAATTTCCTACTTGAATAGTAATATTTTCATTTTTAGAAATTGTTGAAAAATTATTGACTGCTACATTAATAAGTTGAGATATAGAAATTTTTCTTTTTTCCAAAATAAAATTTTTAGATTCTACTTTAGAAATATCTAAAAGATCGTTAATAAGTGTTTTAAGTCTTATAAAATCTTCATTAATTATAGATATAAGAGGATTGTTTATATTTTCTTTATTTTTTAGTAGTAAATCAATGGATATCCCCATAGAAGTTAAGGGGGTTTTAAATTCGTGAGAGACTGTTGAAATAAAATCAGATTTAATTTTATTAATCTCTTCTAATCTTTTAATATTTTCTTTATGAACCTGCTCTTTAACAGCTAAATTTTTTTTTATATAAATATCTTTTAAAATTACAATGAGAAAAATTATAGAAAGCGAAAGAATTATAGTGGCATTATTAGCTTTTTTACTCAATGCCAAAATATGATTTTTTCTTTGAAGCATAGCATTTTGATTAAGTTCAAAAAGTGTTTTAGCTTCAGTTTTTAATTTTTCAAAAATAACTAAATTTTTATTAAAATAGATATTTTTTACAAAGTCTTCATTATTAGTTTCAAAAAAAAGATTATTATTTTCAAGATATTCTGTATATAGGTTTTCTAAATTAGAAATAATTTTCTCTTCGTCAATTTCGGTAATATTGTTTTTAGCCGAACTAAGATAAATAAAAAATAGTTCTTTGTTGCTATTAAATAAATTAAGGTATTTCTTGTCTTTTGTAAAAAGATAAGAAAGCTGATAACTATCTTGACGCTCAATAGATTCTGTTAAAGCTTTAGCCGAAACTATACTATTATAGTTAGCTTCAATAAGTTCATTAACAGAGTTATCTATTTTTTTAAAATTAAAAATAGATATTAAGTTGTTGAAAATTAAAATTATTAAAAATATTGATAGTACAAAAATAAAATTATTATTTATTTTTGTTTTCATATAAAATATCACCTTGTTCCTTATAGTGCTTATAAAATAGAGTTGTTATAATATTCAAAAAAATTTGCAAATTAATGATATCAGCACTAAATATATCTTTTAATTAAAAAAAAATAAAATAATAGTAAATTTTTTTTACTATTAAGATATTTTTCAAAGATGATATCATGTTAAAAGTTGGAATGCAAGTAAATAATTTAATAAAAAAAATAAAAATTAAGTTCTAATAAAACATATTATAAAATATAAAAACCTCCAAAAGTAGTACTAGATGACCCATTTGGAGGTTTTAAAAGTTTAAAATTTATAATATTTAAATTAAGTAATATTAAATATACTTAATCTGATAAGCTAACAGTTAAATAATTAGTTTTGCTATTAATCCTGTTATAATTACAGAAGTAATTGTAACTGTTGAAAATCCTGCAATAACCATTTTTGGAAGTATATTTGCTTCAATTACTTCAATCTCTTCTGGAGTTTCTCCAACACTTTTAGATACTTCTTGGCTTAAAATCATAGTTCCAGGGAACCCATATAAGCATGTTAAACCAATTGATATAGCCATAGGTATTGAGTAATTAAGAATTTTTCCTAAGATAGCACTAAAAATAATATTACCAGCAATACCAATAACAAATGTTATAGTAAGCGGCCATATAAGTTCTACAAGTTGAGCTGGAGTTATAGAAGAAAGAGGACCAAAAACAATGATTAAAAGTCCTAATAGCATCATACCATAAGCGTCGATTCCAGATAATACATTAGGTTTAAATAACCCTATTTCTCTTAAAAAAACTCCGAAAAGTAGAGAAATAACAAGTGGGTGTAAAAATCCATTAGTAAGTCTAAGACTTAGTTGCTGAGAAAGAAGAACAACAACTCCTATGGCAAATAAACTTCCAGATGTAGTTTTCATAAATGGAAGTGGTTTAAAACGTTTTGTGTTAGTGTTGCTATCTGCTTCATCTTTTTTTACATAAACTAAATTTCCATTACGATATTCAGTTTGTAATCTTCTTGCTTCTTTTTTTAATAAAATTGTAGTTAGAGGGAAACCAACTAACCCTTGAAAAGCAGCAATTAAAACAGGGAAAGCAGCTACAGAAACTAAACCTAATGCCATAGCTTGTTGTTGAACAATTACAATTGATACTGTTGCACCAGTAAGAGCTGCAATACCAGCAATAACGTAATTTAATTCTTTAAAATAAGCACCTAAAAAGAATAATGTAACAGTAACTCCAAGTACGGCAGATACTCCAATAATAAATGTTTTATATTGTCTCTTTAGTTCATCTAAACTAATCATAGTACCTAAATGAACAATTATAAACCCGATAGTTGTTATACCAAAAGCCTGAAGCGATGAACTTGGTAATAAATCTTTAGAGAATGTATTTGCAATAGGTTCAAAAAAACTTCCTCTTGCAAGATCTACAACAAAAGCATTAGATTTAAAGCCAATTAAAAAAATAAACGACGCAACAAATAATGAAGATAATAAAGACTTTGTTTTCTTTGAGACATAATCACTAATAACCCAAATTAACATAATAACTGTAAAAGAATAAACTGAATTCATAATTTTCCCTCCTAAAATTTTAACGTACAATCATATATACACTATTTTTTCTGTTTTCCTCTTAACTTTCTTCAGAATATCTTTTTTTTAAGATACTATACCTC
>CAMTIW010000098.1 GCA_947072665.1 uncultured Fusobacteriaceae bacterium
TCGCGACATTCAGCTTGGAAGGCTGACGCTCTACCAACTGAGCTATTCCCGCAGACAAGAATAATAATACCATTTTTAACAGTTTTTGTCAACTTTATTTTACAATTTTATTTATAATCGTTATTATTAAAATTTTTTTTCTAATAAATACCTTATATTTATTAAGTTTTTTATTTTATTATTTTAAATTTATTTTGTAATTTTATTTTCAAATTTTTTACAAAGTCTAATTTTCTATTCATTATTAAAGGTATAATAAATTGTTTTCCTTCTTTAGTTACTATATCTACAACTATTTGAAAAACTCCTTTTTTACCTATTTTAGATTCTTTTAAGATACAACTATCAATATCATTAAAATTAATAACAATTTTTTCATAGTAAATATTACTATTAAAATTATCTATTTTAATTTTATAACTAAAAACAGTTTTAAGGTGTTTAAACCCTATATAAAAGAATATTATACCTGATATCATGTTTACTAACCTATAATCATTTAAGTGACCTTCATAGAGCTGATAAAGAGCTATGAGAAGCATAGGTACTCCTGTTCCAATCCACATTAATTTTTTTTTAAATTCTAAAGAAAAAATTTCTATATCTTTAAATTTTTTTTCTGAATCTAAATTTATTTTTTTTATAAAATCTTCATAGAATATCATTATACCTCACTTATTTTACTAAATCACATATCTCTTCTGATTTATAATCTAAATTATGAACTGCATTTATATATCTTATAGTCTTTGTTTTTCCTCTTATTAGAAGAGTTTGAGTTCTTGCAATATTTCCTTTTCTTTTAACTCCTTCCAATAGGTCTCCACTTGTTATTCCAGTTGCTGAGAAAATAACTTCATCATCCTTTACCATGTCATCCATTCTAAGAATATCTCCTACATTAATTCCCATCTCTTTACATCTTGCTTTTTCAAAATTTGAAATTTTATCATTTTCTAATGAAATACCCTTAACTTCATTTCTTAATTTTAATCTAGCTTGCATGTCTCCACCTAGAGCTTTTATTACTGCTGCTGAGATCACTCCTTCAGGGGCTCCTCCTACACCATATAACATATCTACATCTGAATCTATTATGCACGTTAATATTGACCCTGCTACATCTCCATCTGGAAGAGCATAAACTTTTATTTTTAAAGCTTGAAGTTCAGTTATTATTTTTTTATGTCTTGGTTTATCAAGAACTACTATTGTTAAATCACATAATTCTTTTTTCACAGCTTTAGCAACAATATGAATATTTTCCAATAAAGATTTTTCTAGGTCAATTAATCCCTTGGCATCTGGACCTACTACAAGTTTCTCCATATACATATCAGGTGCTTTTAAAAAACTTCCTTTATTTGCAACTGCTAATACTGCTATGGCATTTGCTTGTCCTTGAGCAGTCATTCTTGTTCCTTCTACAGGGTCTACAGCTATATCCACAGCTACTAATCTATCATAGTTTTTATTTCCAACTTTTTCTCCTATATAAAGCATGGGAGCTTCATCTATTTCCCCTTCCCCAATTACAATTTCTCCATCAATATTAATTTCATTTAACATTTTTCTCATTGCATCTACTGCAGCTTGATCTGCAGCATCTTTATTCCCTCTACCAACCCATTTATGTGCTGCTAATGCGGCTGCCTCTGTTACCCTTGCAAATTCCAGTGCCAATTCTCTTTTCATTATATCCTCCAAATATTAGTTGTTAATAATCTATATTAGTTTGCTAATTTATAGACCTGCTCTCCCTCTTTCACCATTTGTAATTTTTCTCTACCTATTTTTTCTCTATAATATGGTAATTTTAATTTCTCTATTTTTTCACTGTAATCTTTTATTTCCTCTTGAAAAGCTAATACTTTTGAATCTATTTCATTAATTCTTTTTTCTATTCGTTTAATTTTTACATAGCTTCTATTTATTTGTGGAACAAAAATAAATATATTTATACCTAAAAGACCAATCAACACTATGGAAAGAAATATTTTATTCATATTTTATCAACTATTCCTTTATTCTTTTTGCCATTGCCTGAAGTTTTTTTCTAATTAATCTCTTGGCCACAGGAGAAACTTTATCTGTAAAAAGAATCCCATCTAAATGATCATTTTCATGTTGAAAAGCTCTAGATAATAGTTCTGATACTTCTTCCACTATCTTTTCATTTTTTTCATTAGTATATTCTACCTTTACAGTTTTAGCTCTCTTAACAGTTTTATAAATTCCAGGGATACTTAAACACCCCTCTTCACACTCTATAGTTTCTTCCGAATACTCAATTCTTGGATTGATCACTTTTCTTATAATTCCATCTCCTATATCTAAAACAAACATTCTTTTATTTATTCCCACTTGTGGTGCAGCTAATCCAACTCCATTAGCTTCTTGCATTGTTTCTACCATATCATTTAAAATCGTTATTATTTCTGGATTTATTTCTTTTACTTCCTCAGTTTTTACTCTTAAAGCTTCTTCACCATATATTTTTATTTCTAAAACCATTCTTCACATACCTCACTTATTTTAAATTTAAATTAAATTAATAGGATCTATATCTATCACTATTCTATACTTTTTTTCTTTTTCAAATTTTTTTAAATTTTCTTTCAATATTTTTTTATAATTATTTATATTCTCTCTATAACCTTTTATAAAAATATTATATCTATATCTATCTTTCACTTTATAAACTAAACTTTTCATGGGACCATATATTTCAACTTTATCACTTCTTATAGCATTATAAACATTTTTACAAAAATGTTCAAGTTCAAGTTCAGAATTAGAAGATATTCCTATGTTTATTATCTTTGAAAAAGGTGGATAAAATAATAATTCTCTCTCTTCTATTTCCTTTTCATAAAATTCTTCATAATTTCCTTCTACAATATTTTTAAATATATTATTTTCTGGCTGGAAAGTTTGAATAATTACTTCCCCTTCTTTAACTCCTCTTCCTGCTCTTCCAGAAACTTGAGTTAAAAGTTGAAATGTTTTTTCTAAAGATCTAAAATCAGGAAAAGATAAACTCATATCAGCACTTATAACTCCTACCAATGTAACATTTGGAAAATGTAATCCCTTTGTTATCATCTGAGTCCCTATCATAATTTCATATTTTCCATTTATAAAATCTTCATACATTTTAGTATGAAATCCTTTTTCTTTAGAAGCTTCAGAATCAACTCTTATTATTTCCACTGGAAAAATTTTTTTTAATTCTTCATATATTTTTTCTACACCTTTTCCACTATGAATTAATTCTTCACTTCCACAACTACTACATTTTCCCGTATAATTTTTTTCAATTGCACAATAGTTACATTTAAGTTTTCTTTCATTTTGATAATAACTATATTTTATAGAACAGTGTGGGCATTCCTCTACATATCCGCAACTTTTACATTGAATATATGTTGAGTACCCCTTTCTATTTAATAAAATTAGAATCTGCTCTTTTTTTATTAATTTTTCTTGAATACTTGTAAGTAATTCTCTACTGAAAAACTCATTTTCTTGATTTTTCATATCAACTATTTTTATATTTGGAAGTAGAGCTCCATTATACCTATTATTCATATAAAGAAGTTTAAAAATATTTTTTTTAGCGTAATAATAAGATTCTATCGAAGGAGTTGCAGATCCTAAAACAACTTTACATCCTTCTAACTCTGCTCTCTTAAATGCTACATATTTTGCGTGATACCTAGGATTACTATCCTGCTTATAAGTCGTTTCATGCTCTTCATCTATTATTATATATTCAAGATTTTTTATAGGTGCAAAAATAGCTGATCTAACTCCTAAAACAACTTTTTTTAATCCCTTACCTATCTCCTCCCACTCAGTTCTTCTTTCACTATCACTCATTTTACTATGCATAATCGCAACTATATCCTTAAATTCTTCTCTAAACCTTTTAACCATTTGTGGAGTAAGAGCTATTTCTGGAACCAAAAAAATAGAACTATTCCCTTTTTTTAAAGCTGTTTTTATAAGAGATATATACACTTCAGTTTTTCCAGAACCTGTAATTCCTTTTATTAAAAAATATTTTCCATTATCTTCCTCTATACTATTTTTTACTAATAATTGTTCTGGAGATAACTCTTTATTTTTTATATTAATATTTTTATCACTATAATCTATAAGAGATTCTTTCAACTCTTTTTTCACAAGGATTTCCTCATAAAATAATATTTTTGAATTTAAAAAAATCTCTAAAAGTTCTTTGGAATATTTTTTTTCAATACTACTTGCCATCCCAATATCTTTCTTTTTAAAATATTTTTCTAGTAATTTCTCCTCTTCTGAAACAGTAATATATTCTCTATTAAATCTATATATTTTTTTGTAGTTCACTTTTGTTTTTTTACTATTTCCCAGATTAAAAATATGTGAAAAACCAGTCATATAATAATTCTTTATCCATATTAATAATTGAATATATTCCTTTGAGTAGCTTATACTATCTTCAACTTTTCCTTTAATCGATAAAATTTTAAACTCAAATTTTTCATTTTTATTTTCCTCTACTATAACAGCTATTTTTTCTCTATTTCTAAAATTTACAATTACAAAATCCCCAATTTTATATTTAGATTCTTCATCACAATATGTAAATAAATCATTTGTATCAGCTACATAGAGATTATAATATTTCATTTTTTATTTTTCTCCTCTTCTAAACCTAATTTAATAGTTATAGTATCAACTTCTGAAAGATTGGCTCCTTCTTCTGGGAATTGTTTTCTCACCAAACCTTTTCCATCAAATAATATTTTATATCTTTTTTTAGCAAATACATTTAAAACTTCTCTTGTATTTAATCCCACTAAATTAGGCATTATATCTTCTCCTACATCATCCTCAGATAAAGTTTTTGTTACTATATTCTCTTTTTTTGCCTCGTGTTTAGAAAATTTATTTATATCTCTTGATAACATATTCTTATTTCTTGTTATTCTACTCACTATTTCTCCAAATACAGGAGCTCCAACAGAACCCCCAAACCTTGTATAAATAGTTTCTCCTTGTGGTTTCATAAACATTATTAAAATTGTATATTTAGGTTTTTCAACCGGTAAAAATCCTATGAATGAGGCCAAATATTGGTTTTTAATATAGCCACCTTTAGGATTACTTATCTGAGCTGTTCCAGTTTTTCCACCAACTCTATAACCATTTACTATAGCCTTTCTTCCACTTCCATCTAATACATTATTTTCCATCATTTTTTTTAAACTATCAGATACTTCTGGTGAAATTACTCTTCTTACTTCCCTAGGTAAATTTCTTCTTATTACTATTCCTTCTTGATCCTCAATTTTGTCAACTATATGAGGTACATACAATATACCTCCATTCACAACGGCTGAAAATGCAGTAATCAATTGAATTGGTGTTGTTACTATACCTTGACCAAAAGACATTGTACTTCTTTTTAATTTATCCCATTTTTTATAAGGTTGTGCGTAAGGTTTCAATTCTCCAGGGAAATCTACACCTGTTTTTTCATATAGTCCAAACTTTTTTAATGTATCTTCAAATTGCTCGTCTGTGTAATGATCACCAATTAAAACCATTCCTACATTACTAGATTTTTTTATTATTTCTTCTATGGTTAGTACACCCTTTGTTGACCTAGTACTTTCTCTTATTGTATGATTAAATTTTCTTATGGTTCCATCTCCAACATCAAATTTAGAATCCTCTTTTATTAATTTTTTCTCCAAGGCTGATGCCACTATTATAGGTTTAAATGTTGAACCTGGTTCAAATTGATCTTGAAAAATAGGATTTCTCAATTGCCTTTTATCATTACTAAAATATGAAGTAGCTAACACTTTTCCATTTTGTGGATTCATTATTATTCCATATGCAGATTCAGCCTTGGTTGCCTTAAACTGCTTTTCAATCTCTGAATTTAAAATATAATTTAACTCATCATCAATTGTTAAATATATATTTCTTCCATTTAGTGATTTTTCAAATTTATCACTACTTGTAGGTAATTTCATTTCTCTTTTTTTAGTAAATTCATCTTTTATCTTTAAGATTTTTTCTCTTAAATATACTTCATAAGATTTTTCAATTCCAAAAATACCATGTTTTTGAAATCCTGGTTGTTTAGGTGGATATCCAATATTTCCAACTAAATTTTGGTAAATTTTTCTTCTATAATATTTTCTTTCAATTATTTTTTCAAAAAATATAGAATTATTTCTTAATTTTTTTTCACTTATTAATGTTTCTATTTCAAATTTTTTATTTTCATCGATTTTTTTTTCAATAACCTTATAACGGCTACCTTTCAAGGATAATTTATCTATTTCATTTTTTAAAAGTTTAAAATTACTATTTATTATTTTCCTTTTCCCTATAATTTCTAATATTTCCAAGGATTTTTTATCATCTGAAATTCTCATAGGATCTACAATAACATTATATACATACGTATTAAACGCCAATTTCTTTCCAGTAGAATCATATATAGTTCCACGTTTTCCTTTTTTTATTAAATCTGAACTTACTTGATCATGAGCTAATTTTTCATAATAATCACCATTAAAAATTTGAATATTTACTGCTCTTGAAAGTATAATTAATAAAAATAAATTCAATATCATAGATGAAATTTTTGCTCTTCTGTTAAAATACGAAAGTCTTCTTAAACTTTTAATTGATATATATATGTATATTTGATACAGAATTAACAAAGTAAAAAATACTCCTAATGAGTAGCTTTTAACAGTATAAAAATAAACTGCTATTACCGCGTTGGATAATATTAGAATTAATTTCACAAATAATAACAAATTTTTCACCTCAATTTTTATTTTAATTTCTATCTATTATACCACATTTTTTCTATAAAAAAAACTCAGCCTATAAAAAGACTGAGTTTGAATATTTTATTTTTTACTATTTTTTCTCTGTGGAAAAATCCATCGATGCTAATCTTTCATATTGTCTCCATCTTCTCATGGATTCATTTTTATTTTGTGCGAATAAAGTTCTTGCTTTTTCAGGATTTGATTTATCCAAAGTTGAATATCTAACTTCTCCCATTAAATAATCATTATATAAATCCCAATTAGGTACCTTACAATCTATTTGTAGAGGGTTTTTACCTTCTAACTCAAGAGCTGGATTATATCTGTATATTGGCCAGTATCCAC
>CAMTIW010000099.1 GCA_947072665.1 uncultured Fusobacteriaceae bacterium
TCTAGAATAAATTAATTTGTTTATTTTCAATGAGTAACCATCATTACCATTATGTACATCTAAAGATTTTGGTTCCCCTTCTTGAGCAATTACCAGTTCATTTTTTTTGTTCTCCTCTTTATTACTTTCAGTTTTCCCTGAACACCCTACTAAAAATAATAACGTCACTGCAAATAAACAAATTATAATCCTTTGAAATTTTTTCATATTTTTTCTCCTTAAATTCTCACTTTATCACATTATTTTATATGCATATCACTCAATACATTCTAATTCTAATAAATGCGCTCTCTTAACCTAAGAGAAAAAATATCAATATCACTTCATTATTTATTTACCTCCAAAAAAAAGTATACTAAACTTGCGTTTAGTATACCATAATTTTTATTTTTTTATAATTTAAAAAGTAAATCTGTATATGTAGGCATTGGCCAAATATTTTTATCTACATGTATCTCTATCTTATCTATTCTATTTCTCAAAATAAGTAAAAGTGGAACTAAATGACTATTTAAATATTTTGCTTTCTCATACTCATCTTCTATTTTATCAACTTCTCTCATTTCTTTACTTAATTTTACAACATAGTCTTTAGCGTCATTTTTAAGATTTAAAATATTCAATACGTGCTCTTTATCTTTTTGAACTAAATCAGCATCTCCAAATACTTCGTTAACTTGCTTTATTGAATTTAATACTGTATTCGTATAAGTTGTTATTGCTGGAAAAATTTCAGTTCTACACATTCTAATAGCTGTTTTAACCTCAATACTAGTTACTTTATTGTATCTCTCTGAATAAATTTTAAATATTGATTCTGTTTCTGCTCTTGAAAGTACTTTTGTTCTTTCTAAAACTTCAATAGAATCTTCTTTTATGTATCCAGGTATCCCTTCAACTGTATTTCTTAAGTTATTAATACCTCTTAAACCAGCCTCTTTTACCCACTCTTTATCATAACCATTTCCATTAAACACTCTTCTTTTATGTCTCTGATATCTTGTTTTCAACAAATGAATAATAGAACTATTAATTTTATCTTTATCTGTATTTTTTTCTAACTCATCAGCATAACCTCTTAAAACATCTGCCACTATAGCATTCAATATATACATTGGTGTTGAAGGCGACGCACTTGACCCAGGCATTCTAAATTCAAATTTATTTCCTGTGAAAGCAAATGGTGATGTTCTATTTCTATCGGTAACATCTTTAGGAATTTTAGGGAAATTTTTTACCCCTATCTTTACTTGAGATGATGATGTATGAGTTCCGATTTCACCTTTTTCTATATTTTCTAAAATTTCAGATAGTTGATCTCCTAAAAATACAGAAATTATAGCTGGTGGGGCTTCATGTCCACCTAATCTAAAATCATTTCCTGGTGTTGCTGTGGAAGCTCTTAACAAATCTGCATGTAAGTCTACCGCTTCTATTATTGCTGTTGCATATAACAAGAATGATAGATTTCCCTCTTCTAATGTTTCTGGGTCCAATAAATTCCCCTTAGCATCTGAAGAGAATGACCAGTTACAGTGTTTTCCTGAACCATTTATTCCTGCAAAAGGTTTTTCATGAAGTAAAGCTGCAAAATTATGCTTTACTGCAACTTTCTTCAAAATATCCATAACTAATTGATTTTGATCCACTGATATATTTGCACTATTAAACATTAAAGCAAGTTCAAACTGATTAGGTGAAACTTCATTATGCTTAGTTTTAGCCATAACTCCTATTTTCCAAAGTTCTCTGTCTACTTCTGCCATGAAACTAGATACTTTATCTTTTATAGTTCCATAATAATGATCACTTAGCTCTTGTCCTTTTGGAGGCATTGAACCAAATATAGTTCTTCCACCTAATAAAAGATCCTGTCTCTTATAATATTGATCTTTAGAGACTAAAAAATACTCTTGTTCTACCCCTAAATTTACATCTACATATTTACTCTCAGAATCTCCAATAGCTTTTTGAACTCTTAATACCTGCTTTTCTAAACTTCTCAATGATCTTAATAAAGGTACTTTCTTATCTAATGTTTCACCATTATACCCTACAAATGCTGTGGGTATATAAAGAGTTTTACAAAATTCTTCCCCTCTAAGGAACATAGGTGAACTAGCATCCCAAGCAGTGTATCCTCTTGCTTCAAATGTAGATCTTACTCCTCCATTAGGAAAAGAAGATGTATCTGCTTCCCCTTTTATTAAATCTTTCCCTGAAAATTGTGGCATAACAATACCATCTGAATTAATTGCAATAAAGGAATCGTGTTTTTCGGCTGTTGCTTCTGTTAAAGGTTGAAACCAATGTGTAAAATGTGTAGCGCCATTTTCTGTTGCCCACATTTTTACGGCATTTGCTATGGCATCTGCTGTTTCTAAAGATAATTCTTTCGTACGTCTTTTTACCTGCTGAAACTCTTTGTAAACTGCACTAGAAACTCTATTTTTAAGTTCCTGCTCTGAAAAATAATTAATTCCATATAACTCTAGCTGATTGTTCATAAACCCTCTCCTCTATACTTTAATATTATTAATTAATTATCTTATTTTTACAAAATACGCTGTTCCCGATGTAAGATTATTTCTTTAGTTTATCACATTTTCCTTTTTTTTATAATTTTTTTTCATTTTTATTAAATTTTTTTTATCTATATTTAATGATTTTATTAGTTTTCTCTATAAATATTAAACTTTGTAGTTATTTTATCTACTTTTTCTAATTTTTCTAATGTTTCAACTTTATTTATTATTCCTAATTTTAGTGATAAGGCATTTAAGATTGCTATGGCTGGAATAATTGTATGAGCTTTCCCTCCATTTTCACCTGTTATAACTAAATTTGATAACATTGCTAAACTTGAATCTTCTTTGTCAGTAATTGTTATTATTTTATTTTTATTTTCAGCAAAATACTCTATAACTTGATAAGAAAAGTTTGTATATGGATAAAAAGATATCGTTACTAATACATCATCTTCCTGAGAATGTAGCAATTTATCAGTAAAGTCTGAAGAACCTGAAATTAAAAGCTCTATTCCATCTCTTAACTCTTTTAACATATAGTATAAATAGTGTGCTAATGGATAAGATCCTCTTGCTCCTAATATATAGATTTTTCTTGCATTTTTTATAATTTCAGCAGCCTCATCTAATTTTGTTTCTACTGCATCTACATCTATTTCATTTAAAATTTCAATATTTTTTTCTATAACAGTTTTTAATATATTATCATTTTTTTGCTCTTGTATTGATGATTTAAGTTTTTTCATTGGTGCACTTCTATCTTCTACATCTCTTTGAAATAACTTTTGAAAATCAGTATACCCTTTAAATCCGGTATCTTTAACAAACCTTGTTATTGTTGCTGGACTTGTTCCTGTTTCCTCTGCTAGCTCTTTTATATTTACAAATGGCAATCTATTCTGATTATACTTTATAAATTTTATAATTTTTTTATAACCATTACTGAAAGAATTGTAATTATTTTCAAGATATTCCAAAAATTTTTTTTTCATTTTTCTCTCCCTTTTCCCTTAGCACTTAGTTTTTTTAGTATCTATTTTTAAATTTATAATTTTTTTTAAAATTAAAAACAAATATTTCCATCCCTGGTTTTTTCTATTAAGTGCATTTCTATTCTACACTCTATATTCTACCACCTAATAAAGATAATGCAACCCTTATTAATCTGAATAATACACTGGACGATACTAAAATTTCTTTATTCATGCTAAAAAAAAAGTGTTCTACTACAATGTTTTTTCTTTATTTATTCTTTATTTATATTTTCTAAATATTTTTTAAAAATTTCTGGAAACATGGCATAAGTTAGTACATCTTCCTCTTTTTTTGCTAAATCTCCAATTTCCATTTTTAGTTTTTCAAATTCATCTAAAATAAAATCTGCTGGTCTCTCTAATAAAACTTTTTTGTCACCTATTATTTTTTTTATCATCTCTTCACTTATAGGAACTGGTGTTTTTCCGTATAATCCCATTACTAAATTTTTTACTTCATTTGGAATTATTTTATATCTTTCTTCAAAAATGACATTAAATACTGATTGCGCTATTATTAGCTGACTAAGAGGTGTTACTAAAGGAGGATAACCCATCTCCTCTCTTACTCTTGGTATCTCCTTTAAAACATCTTCATATCTATGAAGTGAATCTTGAATTTTAAGTTGTGAAACTAAATTAGAAAGCATTCCACCAGGAAGCTGGCACTCAATTATTGAAGGCTCAGTAAATAAAGCTTGATAATTTAATCCCCCTTCATCTACATATTTTTTTCTTATAATCTTAAAATATTCAGCAATCTCTTTTAAATGATTTAAATTAAGCTCAGTATCTTTTTCTTCCCCTTTTAAACAGTAAAATATCGACTCTGTTGCTGGCTGAGAAGCTCCTCCTGAGAAAGGTGAAATTGCAGTGTCTATAATATCTATTCCTGCTGCTATAGCTCTTAGATAAAGCATTTCTCCTATGCCTGTTGTAGAATGAGTGTGCAATTCTAAAGGTATACTTGTTACTTTTTTTATCTCTTTTATAAGATTATAACCTACCTCTGGAAGAAGTATTCCACCCATATCTTTTATTACTATAGAATCTGCTCCCATTTTTTCAATTTCACTAGCTAAATTACAATAATACTCAATTGTATGAACAGGACTTATTGTATAACAAATTGCAATTTGACAATGACCTCCATATTTTTTTACAGATTCTGCAGCTACTCTAATATTTCTTAAGTCATTCAAAGCATCAAATATCCTAACTATATCTATTCCATTTTCTATTGATTTCTGAACAAATTTTTCAACTATATCGTCAGCATAATGTCTGTATCCTAAAAGATTTTGACCTCTTAATAGCATCTGAAGTTTTGTATTTTTAACTCTCTTTCTTATCTCTCTTAGCCTTTCCCATGGGTCTTCATTTAAGTATCTTACACATACATCAAATGTTGCACCACCCCAAACCTCTAAAGCATGATAACCTACCTGATCCATCTTTTCTAAAATAGGAAGCATTTCAGATGTTTTTAATCTGGTTGATATAAGGGATTGATGCCCATCTCTTAATACTGTTTCTGTTATCAATAACTTCTTTGCCATTTTTGCCTCCGATATAATTATAATAAAATTTTTCTAATTCTCTATTTTAAATTTTTAAATGATTAATATCTTTTTGATTCCTCTTTTAAATATCTTTTTAATCCCTCTTTTAAAATAGCCATTGTCTGTGTTATTTTTAATTCATCTATTGCATAAGATATTCTAATTTCATCTCTTCCAGCACCTTTAGTCTTATAAAATCCTTCAACTGGGGTAATCATTACTGTTTCTCCATTTATTTCAAACTCTTCTAAAAGCCATATTGCAAACTTTTCTGCATCTTTAACTGGAAATTTAACTACAGAGTAAAAAGCTCCTTCTGACTCTCTTACAATGACTCCTTCTATCTCTCTAAGCTCGTTGTATAAAACATTTCTTCTCTTTTCATATTCTTTTCTTACCTCTTCCAAATAAGAATCATCTATTTTATATAAAGCTGTTGCTCCAATCATTTCTAATGTAGGTAAACATAATCTAGCTTGGCATAATTTATAAATTGATTGAATTAATTTTTTGTTTTTACTTATTACACATCCAATTCTTGATCCACAAGCTGAATATCTTTTTGATATTGAGTCAATTAAAATAACTCTATCTTCTATATCTTTAAATGTTCCAAAACTTATTGCTTTATTCTCACCATATACAAATTCTCTATATACTTCATCACTTATTATATAAAGGTTATGTTTCTTAGAAATTTGAGCTATCATTTCAATCTCTTCTTTTCTATAAACTGTTCCTGTTGGATTAGAAGGATTTGATAGCATTATAGCTCTAGTTCTTGGAGTTATTTTTTTTTCAAACTCTTCCATACTAGGTAGATGAAATCCTGTTTCAGCATAAGTTGTAACTGCTTTTACATTTATTTCTAAAGTATTAAAGAAACTATTATAATTTGCATAATATGGCTCAGGAATTAATATCTCATCTCCTACATCACAAATTGCTGTAAGGGCAAAAGATATGCCTTCTACTCCCCCACTAGTTACTAAAATATCATCTATAGAATAATTCATTTTTCTTCTTGAATAATAATTTTTAATCTCATTAATTAACTCTGGAGTCCCTGCAGAATTGGCATATTTTAAAACAGGCTCAAAATAATTTCTAACTGCATCATAAAACTCTAATGGTGTTTTGATATCTGGTTGCCCAATATTTAAATGATGTATTATTTTTCCTTTTCTAGTTGCCTCTTCTCCATAAGGAATAAGTTTTCTTATTGGCGATGTCTTCAATTTCCCTATTCTCTGCGATAACTCTAATTCCATCATGAACTCCTCTTCTCTTTTTTCATTTCAACACATGTATTATAATTAAAATTTCCAAAAAACACAAGCTTTTTTGAAAAACTTTTTTTATTTTTTTTATTTTGGAATTAATTTACCACATAAAAAGTTATATATTCTTAGTTTCTAGAGATAATTATCAAAAAATAAAAAATTTGGATAATCATATAATATTTTTTATATGACTTCCCAAATTTTAAAATTATAACCCATATATATCGCAGTATATTCCAATAACTTGATCTTTTTTTCTTACTTTTTTCTTATTTTTTCTTTAAATATTTTAATCTTTAAAATCATAAAGGGATATATATAATTATAAAGAAAATGGTAGCAATGCAAGCAAGCGCACAAAGTAGCGTAGCTGAAATGCGTGTTTTCGTATAATTATATATATCCCCAATCTTTTTACCTTCTATTATTCTAATCTTCTAATCTTTTATTATCTATTCTCTAATCTTTTACCAAAAAATAAAAAAAAGCTTGGCAAATTCCTATTCTCCCAGGCAGCTTCCCACCAAGTACCTTCAGCGTTTATGGGCTTAACTTCTGGGTTCGAAATGTGACCAGGTGTACCCCCATAGCTATTTTTACCAAGCTAAATTTAATAAGTTCTCAATAGACATTGAATACTATATAGTAGCGTGATTGCTCACTTAATTGTAATTACATTAGGTTAAA
>CAMTIW010000100.1 GCA_947072665.1 uncultured Fusobacteriaceae bacterium
TAGTTTTTCTTTAATTTCATTACTATGTTCATTTATTTCCTCTAATATTTCTAGCAATTTTTCATATTGATTTTGCAATTTTTTTATATCCTTCTCGGTAAATTTATTAGATAACATTTGTCTATATTTTATTTCTAATATATTATATTGATTGTTACTTAATAAATATTCTTGTTTAGGTGTTTTAGAAAAAAAGCTACACCCACTTAAAAATATAACTATTAATAGTATATTTATTTTTTTCATATTATATTCTCCATCCTTAATTATAACATTGGTGCTAAAAGCCTAAATAAAGATTCCTTAAACTTATTTAGATTTCCTCTTTTTAAATATTCTATATTTGTTAGTTTCTCAGAAACCCTTAAATCCTGTATAAAATTATTTCTTAGTTCTTTTATTTTTTCTCCACCATATAAATTAATATTAATTTCAAAATTCTGATAAAAACTTCTATAATCAAAATTAACAGTTCCCACTGTTGCTATTTCATCATCAACAATAACTACTTTGCTATGAATAAATCCTTCTTTGTATCTATAAAATCCTATGCCATATTCAAATAGCTCCCAAGCAAAAGAATGATTAACCCAATAAACAAAAAAATGATCAGGTTTATCTGGTATCATAATTTTAATATTTACACCTGAAATAGAAGCAACTTTGAGAGCATCCATTATGGTATCATCTGGTATAAAATAAGGAGTCTGAATATATATAGTCTTTTTTGCCTCCATTATCATTCTTAAAAAATTATCTCTTGCGGTTCTTAACTGAAAATGAGGTCCACTACTTACGAGTTGAGTACTATTAATTGTAGTTTTTTTATACTTATTTACTTCTAATGGTTTAGGAATAACCATATTATCTTTACTTCCCTTTTTTGCAAAATTCCAAGACATAAAAAATTCTCTTTCAATTTCATGAATAACCTCACCTTGGATTCTTAAAGCTGTATCTCTCCATTTACCTAATCTACCTCTTCCTAAATACTCATTTCCAATGTTAAAACCACCAATATAACCTATTCTACCATCTATAATAGTTAACTTTTTATGATCTCGATAGTTTGCTCTTAAATTTGCAATTTTTAAAAAGTGAAACAAAGATGGAAAAAAAACTTCAACTTCTATTCCTGATTTTTCAAATTCTTTTATCTTTTTATACGTTATACTGTTTACTCCATCTAAAAGTAATTTTATAGATACACCACTTTCCGCTTTTTTTATCATTGCATCAAATAATTTTCTTCCTAACTCATCATCTTTAAAAACAAAATATTCCATATGAATTGTTTGTTTTGCTTTTAATATATCATTTATTAGATTTGAAAAAAAATGATTTCCTGTTGTGAACACTTCCATTTCTTCATAGGTGCTTAATTTTCCAGCACCTGAAACCTCTAAATAATCAACTAGTTTTTTCCATCTTTGAAGGTCTCCCTTAGTTTCAACCTTATGGTCTTTATAAAGATTCAATGCTGAATTACCATAAAATTTATTTATTCTTCGGGATTTTTTTAAACTTAACCCTAAAAATAAAAAACTAAAAAACCCTAAATAAGAAGTAAATACTAATAATGAAATCCAGAATAGTGCATATACTGGTCTTTTTTTCTCAACAAAAATAATTACTAATAAAAATATAATATTTGATAATATAATATAATTCTTTAAAAACTCCATATCTACTCCCCCCATTATATATTGATTATACACTTTTTTTTAAAAAATTTCATCTATAATTTAAAGGAAATATATCTTTTTATTTGAAAAACTATTATATATAAAGAATATATATAGGAGGTTTGTATGAGTAAAGAAATTGAAACAACTAACTTAGTTAAAAATAATGATTTGGTTCCAGATAGATTGAGTATACTTCCACTAATAACACGTCCATTATTTCCCAATATAATGGTCCCTATCACTTTTACAGGAAAAGATTATGTAAATAGTATAAAAAAAGCAATGGAAGATAATAATTCTTTTATGGGATTTGTTTTTTCTACTAAATTTAATGAAACAAATTTTTTAAATTCAGAATTATATGATTATGGAACTGCTGTAAAAATTCATAAAATAAATGTAATCTCTGATTTAAGTGTTCAAGTTATCATTCAAGGTATTACTAGATTTAAGAAAAAAAATGTTGTTATTTCTAATAAAAATGAAATAATATGGGAAGTTGAGCATCACAAAGAAACAGAAGAAAAAATAACATCTGAAGTTAAGGCATATATGTTAGCTATTATGGGAGTCTTAAGAGATATTTTTAAATTGAATCCACTTATGCAAGAAGAACTTAAACTTTTAATGACTCATGTCTCTTATGATAAACCAGGGATATTGATTGATTTAATTTCTTCCATGTTAAAAACTGATGCAGATGAATTAGAAGAACTTTTAGAAGAATATTCTTTAGAAATAAGAGCTAAAAAACTTTTAATTATGTTAAAAAAGGAATTGGATATTGCACAATTACAAATTAAAATTACTAAAGAAATAGATGATAAATTAAGTGCACAACAAAAAGAATTTTTTTTAAGAGAACAACTAAAACTTATTAAAAGAGAATTAGGACTGGAACAAGATGAAAAAGATAATGAATTAGAAACAATCAATAAAAGATTAAAAAAAATAAAATTGTCCAATGAAGCTAAAAAAGTTGTAGATGATCAAATAGATAAATTAAAATTGATTGATAAGAATTCTCCTGAATATCATTTAACAAGATCATATATTCAATCTATTGTAGAACTACCTTGGGGTATATATTCTAAAGATAAACTAGATATCAAAAGAGCTAAAAAATCTTTGGATAAGGATCATTATGGGTTAGAGGATGTCAAAAATAATATTTTAGAATTCATAAGTACAATTATAAAAACTGGGAATGTAAGTGGTTCTATACTGTGTCTTGTTGGTCCACCAGGGGTAGGGAAGACGTCTATAGGTAAATCTATTGCTAACTCATTAGGAAGAGAATTCTATAGGTTTTCAGTGGGTGGAATGATTGATGAGGCCGAAATAAAAGGACATCGTCGAACCTATGTTGGAGCTATGCCTGGAAAAATTTTACAGGCATTGAAAAGAACAGAAACAGCAAACCCAGTTATTATGATTGATGAAATAGATAAAATTGGAAATTCTTTTAGAGGTGACCCAGCTTCAGCTCTTTTGGAAGTTCTTGATCCTGAGCAAAATAAAGATTTTTTAGATCATTACCTAGATATTAGATATGATCTTTCTAAAATACTATTTGTTACTACAGCTAACCAATTAGATACAATTCCAAGTCCTTTATTAGATCGGATGGAATTAATTCAATTATCAGGATATATAATGGAAGAGAAAGTTCAAATAGCAATTAAACATTTAATACCAAAACAACTATTAGAAAATGGTATGAATAAAAAAGAAATATCATTTTCTAAAAAAGGATTAATTAGTATCGTAGAAAAATATGCTCGAGAAGCAGGTGTTAGAAATTTAGAAAAAAGTATAAGAAAAGTAATGAGAAAAGTAATACTTAAAATTGCTGAAGGAGAAACTAAAAAAATAGAAATAACAGACAAAAATATTGAAGATTATCTTGGTGTTCCATCATTTTATACAGAAGAACTCTATGAAAGAGAAACTCCTGGAGTTGCCTTAGGTCTAGCTTGGACCTCTATGGGTGGTGCTACTTTATATATTGAAGCAATTTCAGTAAGTAGAAACGAACATGGGTTCCAACAAACTGGACAACTTGGGGATATTATGAAAGAATCTGCTGAAATAGCATTTTCATATATAAGATCATTATTATCTAAAAGTAATCTCCCAGATGAAAACAAATCTTTCTTTGATAAAAATAAAATCCATCTTCATGTTCCAGAAGGTGCAACTCCTAAAGATGGTCCTTCTGCTGGAATTACAATGGCTTTAGCTCTATATTCTCTCGCTATTAATAAAGCTATTAGAAAAGGAATAGCAATGACAGGTGAACTGACTCTTACTGGTAAAGTTTTAGCTATTGGTGGTTTGAAGGAAAAGGTAATTGCCGCTAAAAGAGTAGGTGTACATGAGCTTATTATTCCTAAAGATAATATTAAAGATTTTGAAAGACTTCCTGATTATATAAAAGAAGGAATAAAAATTCATTATGCTAATTATTTTGAAGATATTATTAATATGGCCTTTTAAGAAAATTAAAATTAAATTAAAATATTTAACATTTATTGGTTTGATATTTTATATATATAATAAAATTTAAAATAATATTTTTTATTTATGTTTAAAACGTTGACTACTTATAAAATATATGATAATATTATTAAAATATTAATATTTCATCATATATTTTATAGGGGGAATAATATGAAAAATATATTTAACTTATTAGGAATTAGTTTGTTCTTTATACTAGGTTGCAATAAATCACAAGATATTGCAAGTAAAGTAATAGAACCAAATATAGTAAAAATAGGAGTAGGCGGTAAACCTAAAAGTTTAGATCCTTATATGTATAATGAAATACCTGGGTTATTTGTTTCTAAACAAATATTTAATACGCTACTAATCAATAAAAATGGAGAAATTATTCCAGAATTAGTAGAAAATTATAACTACTTGAATAGTCTGGAAATAGAATTTAAACTAAAAAAAGGAATAAAATTTCATAATGGTGAGGATTTAAAAGTTTCTGATATAATTTATAGTTTTAATAGAATGAAAGCAAAACCAGCAAGCAAAATAATGGTAGAGGATATAAAAGAAATAATTGATACTGGAGAAAATAGTTTTAAGATAGTATTGAATAAACCTTCTTCACCTCTATTATTCACCTTAGCACATCCTCTTACTTCTATTTTAAATGAAAAAGATACAGAAAATAAAAAAGATGATATAAGTATTGCTCCAATAGGAACTGGACCTTTTAAATTTGTTAGTTGGGGAAGTGGTGAAGATATTAAGTTAGAATCTAACGAAAACTACTTTAAAGGTAACCCCAATATTGATGGATTGAATTTTAAATCCATAACAGAAGGAAGTTCAAGGGTTGCTGCACTAGAGACAGAAGAGATAGATATTGCAGTAGGAGTAGTATCTATTGATAATCAGATAATTGAAAAAAATAAAAATTTAATTTTAATTTCTAAACCTACTACTAGTACAGAATATATAACTTTAAATGTTAAAAATAATGAAGAATTAAAAATAAAAGAAGTTAGACAAGCTATAAATTATGCAATTGATAAACAAGGAATCATAGATGCAATTTATTTAGGAAATGGAATAATTGCAAATACAATAATAAATCCAGCTGTTTTTGGTAGTTATCAAGATGGAAAAAAATATGATTTTAATCCTGAGAAAGCTAAAGAACTTTTAAAATCAGTGGGGAAGGATAAAGGTTTGAAATTTAAAATTTGGGTAAATGATAATATTTCAAGAATTCAAGCTGCTCAAATAATCCAATCAAATTTAAAAGAAATAGGAATTGAATTAGAAATAGAGGTTCTTGAGTGGTCAACTTATCTACAAAAAACTGCTCAAGGAGAACACGAGATGTTCTTAGGTGGTTGGGTCTCTGGGACTTCAGATGCTGATATAGTCTTATTCCCGTTATTACACTCTTCTTCCATGGGCGGAGCAGGCAATAGAGCTTTCTATTCTAATCCTATTGTGGATAATTATATAGAAGTTGGTAGAACTGCTACCACAATGGATGAACGAAAAGAAGCATATAAGCAAGCACAAATAATCTTAACAGAAGAACTTCCTCTTATACCATTATTCTACAAAAATGAGAATATTGGATTAAATAAGAAAATAAAGAATTTCATATATGATCCAACAACAATGCATACTCTATATAAAATTGAAAAAATAAATTCATTTTAATAAAAAAAACTGGTAACTTCTAAAAATAATTGAAGTTATCAGTTTTTATTTTTATACAAAGTATTCTGGCTCTGCTCTTCTAGTATATTCTTCTTCTAACTCATGTTGATGATACAAATATCTTTCATCTTCATAATATTTTGCATTTTCAGGACATTTTTTAATACAAGCGAACCCATAGGACAAACTCCTACACAAATTTTACAGTCTGTGCATTTATCATTTGTCAAAGGTTTTACTTTACGTATATCTATAGGATTTCCCTTTTTATCTCTAGGTTGATAGTACGAACGATAAGGCTCTGGAGTCCCTTTTACTTCTATTAAAGTCTTATCTTCCGTTTCTAATTTCTTTACAATTTTTTCTGCAAATTCCATAAGAATTTGTAAATCTTTTGTATCAGGTCTTCCTGCTCCCAAAATTTTGGAAAAAGAATGTTCTCCAATAAAAGCTCCCGCTGCAATTGGATAAAATTCTTGTTTTGTTAAAATATCTCGTAGTTCTATCAAACAGTCATCATAGTTTCTATTTCCATAAAGAGAAATAGGAACTGCTAAAGCTCCTCTTCCTTCTATAGTTGACAAATATTTTAATAAAACATTTGGTACCCTTCCAGCAATTGTAGGTGTCCCAAAAACTACTAAATCTTTTTTTTGAAACGGCCTCTTCTCTTGTCTTCCTTCAGGAAGAGTGAAATCAAAATAACAGAATTCTGTTTCTAGTTTTTCTGCCAAATATTTTGCAAGTTCACATACTATTTTTTCTGTTGTTCTTGTTCCACTAAAATATGCTGCTCATACTTTTTTAATTTTCATCTAACAAAACCTCCTTTAGTTTATATTGTTTTAGTCAATTGTAATTGTTGATTTTTTCTTTGAATATCATCCACTTTTTGATTGATGATATATATAACAATCTTATGAACAATTTAGAAAACAATCTTATTTAACAATGTTAGGGTGAGAATTCTCCCACCTCTATAGGTGGTGAGATGAATCGCTTATTTTTTTATCTTTTCATTGAATTTGATAGATAAAAATGGTATAATTTTCACATCAATAAAAACTAATAAAAGGTTGGTGTAACAATGATTTTAGATACTAATCAATATTCAGTCTTTAGTCTAAATTATCATATCGTCTTCTGTGTGAAATATCGTAGAAAAGTTATTGATGATACTGTTTCAGA
>CAMTIW010000101.1 GCA_947072665.1 uncultured Fusobacteriaceae bacterium
AAGATAATTTTTTATTAAATTTGATTTCACAATTTCTCCTCTTTCCTAATAATTAAGATAATAGTCCAATTCTTTTTAATATATATTTACTAGTTTGATTATTTTCTATGTCGTTATATTTACTATTAAAAATTTCTATTTTAGTTTGAAATTCTTCTATAGACCACTCTATTTTTTTTAGTTCTTCTATCAAACTTTTTTCATCATATACAATGGGACCAGGAACTGTCTCATTATAGTCAAAATAGAAACCTCTATCTTCATTTTTATAATTTTCATAGTCATAAGGAAAAAATATCATAGGTTTTTTTAATATTGCATAATCAAAAAATACAGATGAATAATCAGTTATTAATATATCTGAAACCAAATATAATTCTTGAATATCGTTATATTTAGAGGCATCTATTATAAATCCATTTCCCATATTTTCACAATCTAATTTTTTTATATTTGGATGCAGTCTTATTAAAAATATATATTTATCTCCAAACTCTTGTTCTAATCTTTTTATATTAAAATGTAGTTTATATGTTTCTGTTTCCCCAATTCTAAATGTTGGAGCATATAATACTATTTTTTTTCCTTTTTTTATTCCTAATTCTTTAAAAACTTTTTTTTCAACTTCAGCTATATCAGCTTGAATTAAAAATTCATTTCTGGGATACATAGTATTTATTATTATATCTTCTTTTATTTTAAAAGCTTTACAAAATAACTTATTTAGATTTTTATTAGGAGATAAAAAATAAGTCCAGTAACTACTCTCTAACTCCCAACTTTTTCTACTCTTTTCATATTGATTTCCTTCTATATCTTGAGCTATTTTTTTTAAGGGAGTACCATGCCATGTTTGAAGTAAAATAATTCCTTTTCTAGGGACTCTAAGATGGTAACCATGGCAATTATCAATCCAATATTTAGATGTAGCAAGATAATAGAGATATTTCCAACTTTTTTCACTGACTATTTTCAATTTATGGTTTTTCAACTCTTCTAATTCATTATTCAACCCCCATATAATATCCAAATCATCTCTATTTTTTATCAATTCTTCATAGATGAATTTAGGACTATCGCTATATTGACGACCAAAATAAGAACTGAATAGTACTCTATTTTTTTTTATAGGAAATATCCAAAAAAACTTATATAGAACTTTATAAATAAAAAAATAAACTATCTCCCTCATATTAAAATACTCCTCTTTTTTATTTTTTAAATTATTTCACTTATTCTATCAATTATTCCCTTTTTTTTTACAGAGTCCTTTACTACTAATTTTCCCTGCAAAACTTCTTTTCCATTAACTATAACTTTATAATTTCCAAAATTCATATTCTTTAAAATTGGTGCTTCCAATACCTTTATTTTTTCTAATACTATACTAACTTGATCATCACTTTTTATTATAAGTTTATAATTTTTATCAGGATAAAGAGCTATTTTAGATTTTTCCCCTTTTTTTACAAGAATATTCGTTAAGGATTTTTCTTCGTCTAATACAATTTTAGATGAATAATTTTCATGAAATTTTTTATCCAGCTCTAAAACTTTTAAATCTCTAATTTTAGCAGTTCTTCCTCCTAAAACTACATAAAAAGCATTCATATTTTCCTTTTCATTCATTACTAATATATTATAACCAGCTTCTTTATGATATCCTGTTTTAAGACCGAATATACCCTCTTTTCCCAATAGATGATTTTTATTTCTAAGTAAAATTTCATCGTTTTCTATTCTTGCATATTTCATACCTGCAATTTTTATATATTCAGGATATTTTTTAGCTTCTAACATAATTTTATACATGGCATAAGCTGTTCCTTTATCCATTTTACTTTTTGACATACGTGGAGGTAACCCTGCTGGAGTATGGAATTCTACTTGATTTTCTATCCCCAGAGACTTTGCTTTTTCATTCATCAACTCTATAAAATTATCTAATCCTTTTCCTACATGTTCTGCAACTGCATAAGCAGCATTATTAGCTGAATGAATAGCCGTCGCTTCTATAAGTTCATAAAGTTTAAATTTTTCTCCTACTTTTAAAGGTATCATACTTCCACCCATACTCGCAGCTTTCGAATTTATAATGACATCATCGTCTAAAGAAACGTTCCCTTTTGAAATTTCATCAAATGTAACAATCATTGTCATTGCTTTCGTTGTTGATGCTAAAGGAAACATTTCTTTTTCATTTCTTGACATATAAATATTCCCTTTAGAATCCCCTACAATATATGACTTATATTCAGGTCCTAGGGGTTTTTCTTGAGTTTTTATTATTACATTTTTTTTATTTGGATTTTTTTTCACAGAAAAAATTTGTATAGATACTGCCATTAAAAGTGTTATTATCAATAGTTTCTTCATTCTTTTTTTACATCTCCTAAAAAAAATTTTACCTTTATATAAAAATAGGTATTATTTTGCATTTCTGCTAAAATAATACCTACATTATATATTATATATCTTTTTTTATCTAGTCACTTTTTATTTTACAGTTTTTTTAGATAAATAATCTTCTACAGCTAACTTAATAGCTTCTTCCGCTAAAACTGAACAATGCATTTTTATCGGTGGTAACTCTCCTAACTCTTTCACAACCGCTTTATTTGTAATTAAAAGAGCTTCTTGAACTGTTTTTCCAAGTACTAACTCTGTAGAAACTGAAGATGAAGCAATTGCCGAAGCACAGCCAAAAGTTCTAAACTTTACATCTACAATTACATCATTTTCAACTCTTAAATATATTTCCATTATATCACCACAACTAGGGTTTCCAACTTTTCCATAACCATCTGGATTCTCCATAACACCTACATTTCTAGGTGACATGAAATGTTCCATAACTTTTTCTGTATATTGCATTGTTTTCTCCTTAACTTTTCTTAAATTCTCTATATAATTATCTATTGTCTACAAATTCTCCCCATAAAGGAGAAATAACTCTCAGTTTATTTATTGTTTCAATAACTGATTCAATTGTATAATCTATTTCTTCTTTTGTTGTTTCGTTCCCTAAACTAAATCTTATTGTTCCATGTGCAAATTCAATTGGAATTCCCATTGCAAGTAATACATGAGATGCTTGAAGGTCATCTGAAGAACAAGCAGATCCAGAACTAACTGCTATCCCTTTATAGTTCAATGTAAGTAAAATAGATTCTCCTTCTAAATATCTAAATTGAATACTTGATGTTCCAGGAAGTCTTTTTACATTTTTTGCATTAACTACAATTTCTGGAAGGTTCTTCAGAAGTTGCTCTTCAAAATAATCTCTTAGTTCAGATTCTTTCTTTATATTTTCATCCATATCTTTAACAGCTTTTTCCAATGCAGTAGCCATTCCTACCATTCCAGCTACATTTGATGTTCCCGGTCTCATTTTCCCTTCTTGGCCACCACCAGTAATTAATTTCCCTAATCTCACTCCATTTCTTACATACATAGCTGCAATTCCTTTAGGTCCATGAAATTTATGAGCAGAAAAAACTACAATGTCTGCACCTATTTCAAGAGGTTTCAAAACTATTTTTCCCGCTGTTTGTACTGCATCCATATGAAATATTATTCTATGTTCTTTTGCTATCTTTCCTATCTCTTCAACTGGTTGAATTGTTCCTACCTCGTTATTTGCATGCATTATTGATATTAAAATAGTATCTTCTCTTATACTATCTTTCAATGCTTCTAATGACACTACTCCATCTTTATCTACAGGTAAAAAAGTAATTTCAAAACCCTCTTTTTTTAAATCATTTAAAGTTTCTTTTACACCAGGATGTTCTATTGAACTTGTAATTATATGTTTACCTCTATTCTTATAAGCTCTTGCTATTCCTCTTATTGCTAGATTATCCCCTTCTACACCTGAAGCGGTAAAAATTATTTCTTTAGGACTAACTCCTAATATATTTGCAATCTTCTCTCTTGATTCATTCATTCCTCTTGTTGCTTCTCTTCCAAAACTATGTAAACTTGATGCATTTCCATATATTTCTGTCATATAAGGTATCATTGCTTCTAAAACATCTTTATCTAACTTTGTAGTTGCATTGTTATCTAGATAAACTCTCATTTTTTCATCTCCTGAAATTATTTATCGTCATCTTAATATATATTTTAATATTCTTTATACTTTAATTAACTATACTACTTTATACCATTCTTTAGCGTTAGTGTCAAGAATTATTTCTTATCCTTTTTCAATATTTTTTAATTGTATAATACCAACTTTTATATATTAATTTTTTCTCCGTATTTACATAGAATTTTTATTTCACATTCCATACATTTTGGTCTTCTTGCTATACATTTATCTCTTCCTTGTAAAATCAAATAATGTGAAAAATCTATCCAATCTTTTGTAGGAACAATAATCATTAATTCTTTTTCTATTTTTATTGGATCTTGTTCATTTACTAATCCAATTAAATTTGTAAGCCTTCTCACATGGGTGTCCACAGTTATCCCTGAAGCTAACCCCCATATTTCACCTCTAACTACATTTGCTGTTTTTCTTCCTACCCCAGCCAAAGATATTAACTCTTCCATAGATTGAGGAACTTCTCCATTATAATTTTCAATTATTTGTTGACTACAAAGTTTTATATTTTTTGCTTTATTTCTATAAAATCCAGTACTTTTAACTAGTTGTTCTATTTTTTCTATGCTCATTTCAAAAAATCCTTGGGGTGTATTTACTATTTTAAACATCTCTTTGGTCACTATATTAACTCTAATATCTGTACACTGAGCTGATAAAATAACTGCTATTAAAAGTTCAAAAGGAGTACTATAATTTAATGCACAATCAGGATGCCCAAATTTCTTATTTAACACTGTTATTATATTAATTACTCTCTGTTTTTTCGTCATTTATTCCCCTCGTTTATAATTGTATCCACCGTATCTCTACTCTTATAGTATAGCACAATTCAAATGAAAATAATCACTAAAAAAGAGTAAATCATTATTTTTCACAATAAAAATTTACTCTTTTTAATTTGTATTAATTCATATATTTTTTTTTATATACAAAGCATGTCTCATTCCATTATAATTTGAAGTTTTTAAAAATTTAAAGTCTAATTTTTCAAAAATATGTTTAGATTTTTGATTTTCTTTTATTATATAAGCCTCTATTCTGTCCAAAGGAAATTTTTCTATAATTCTAGCAATACTTTCTTTTATTATGACATATGAGTAATTTTTACCCCTTATTTCATCAACTAAATATATATCTAAAATTGCTCTTTTACTGTGAATCTCAAACTTTATATTTCCTAAAAATTTATTTTCACTATTTGTAATAATATATACAATAAAATAAGGCGAGTTCATTATAAAGTAATACCATTTTTTGTAAGCCAACCATTGACTCTGTTTCTCACATTCCTTAACACAATATTTTTCCACGTATTTTAAATTTATAGCTTTATATATCTTAGGTATATCTTCTTCTAACATCTCTCTTATTATAAAATCTTTCAAATTAATCACCGTAATTAAATTAAAACTATATTATAATATTTTTTCTTTCCAGTTCTTACAAGTAATTGGTTATTATTAAATAATTCTTTAACAATTGGAGTATCATGTGATAAAACTTTATCTTCACCAATGTATAATCCACCTTGCTGAACTAATCTTCTTCCATCACTAGTTGTCTTTAATGCTCCTGCTTTTACAAGTAAAGCAACAATTCCTTTTCCTAATTCACTTTCTTCAAGTTCAATTTTAGGAACATTGCTCATATCTTCCCCAGAACCAAAAAGAGATTCTGTTGCATGTTTTGCCTCTTCTGCTGCTTTTTCTCCATGGACTATTTTTGTAACTTCATAAGCTAACAAAGCTTTCGCTTTATTAATTTCAGCTCCTTCTAAAGCTGATAGTTTTCTAACTTCATCCATGGGAATATACGTTAAAAGTGATAAACATCTTTCCACATCTGAATCTGCTATATTTCTCCAATATTGATAAAAGTCATAAGGAGTTGTTTTTTCTGGATCTAACCACAATGCACCTTTAGCTGTTTTACCCATTTTTTGACCTTCACTATTAGTTAAAAGACTACAAGTCATTGCAAAAGCTGGTTTTTTTTCTTTTTTCCTTATTAAATCAACACCTGCTATCATATTAGACCATTGATCGTCACCACCTAATTGCATTTTACAATTATATTTTTGATTAAGTACTAAAAAATCATAACCCTGCATTAACATATAATTGAACTCTAAGAATGAAAGTCCACTTTCCATTCTTGATTTAAAACATTCCGCTGCTAGCATTCTATTTACAGAAAAATGAGCACCTATATCTCTTATAAATTCAACATAATTTAAATTTAATAACCACTCAGCATTATTTGCTAAGATTGCTTTATCATCTGTAAAATCTATAAATTTTTCCATTTGTTTTTTAATACCAGCAACATTTTCTGCTATAGTTTCTTTTGTCATCATATTTCTCATATCAGTTCTTCCAGAAGGGTCTCCTATCATAGCCGTTCCTCCACCTATTAGTGCAATAGGTCGATGTCCTGCTCTTTGCATATGAGACATAAACATCATGGCTATAAAGTGTCCTACGTGTAAACTATCTGCCGTTGGATCGAATCCTATATAAAAAGTTATTTTTTCTTTTTCTAATAATTCTCTTGTTTCCTCTTCATGTGTAAATTGTTTTATATACCCTCTATCTTTTAGTATATCCAATACATTTCCCATAATTCCTCCAATTTTAATAAATCTTTTTCTTTTATCTAATTCTATAAAAAAAAACCTACATAATTTTGTAGGTTTAAAATAACTCTTTATACCATACAAATCTTTTTTATTTTATAAATATAAAATAGACTTGTATAACAACTCTCTTGAGAATTAATACAAATCACTATTTGAATAATAATAATAATAATAAAGTAACATAGATTTATTTACACTTTTTATATCCAAAATAGCCCTCCTTAAGAATCTTGTTTTTAGCCAATTGTAATACTAAAAAAAATTAGTAAAACAAAGGCTTTTTGTTGA
>CAMTIW010000102.1 GCA_947072665.1 uncultured Fusobacteriaceae bacterium
ATTAAAAATAGTTAATATTATAAAAGAAAATAAATCTATAAAAGGACAAGAAATTGCAGAAAAACTAAATCTTACAAGATCTGCCTTGAGAACAGATTTTTCTATTTTAATAAAATGTGAGATAATAAAATCTAAACAGAAAATAGGTTATATTTATAATTATGAAGATTTAGAAAAAGAAAATATAAAAAAAAAATATATTTATGAAATTATGAGTAAACCCATTACTATTGATTATAATATGTCAATTTATGAGACTATATTGTTTATGTTCCATAATGATGTGGGAACTTTATTTATAACAAAAAATAATGCATTGGTAGGATTAGTATCTAGAAAAGATCTCTTAAAGTCAACAATTGGAGAAAAAAATATAGAAAATATTCCTATTAATGTAATAATGACTAGAATGCCAAATATAGTATTGATTAAAGAAAATGAAAAAATTATTTCAGGAGTAGAAAAGATAATAAATCAAGAAATTGATTCATTACCAGTAGTTAGAGAATTTATAGAAGATGGTAAAACAATGTATTCAGTAGTTGGAAGAGTAACAAAAACTAATATAACAAAATTATACTTGGAAGAAAATGTATAAAAAATTTTAATGCTTTTTAAGATTAAACATTAGGAGGAATAAATGAAAAAAGTTTTTATATTTGATGAGTCTGAATTTAATAAAGATTTATTAGGTAGTAAAGGTGCAAATTTAGTATCTATGAAAAAAAAGGGACTACCTATTCCCAATGGAGTAGTTATTTCAACAGAAGCATGTAGAGAATATTTTTCTACTGGAAAATTCATAGGACAAAATTTACGACAAGAAATTTTTGGAGAATTAAAAAAATTAGAAATAGAAACTGGTAAAAATTTTTCAGGAGAAGAAACTCCTCTTTTAGTATCTGTTAGATCAGGAGCGCCTATTTCCATGCCAGGAATGATGGATACAATATTAAACTTAGGACTAAATGATGAAGTAGTAGAAACTTTAATAAGAAAAACTAAGAAAAATAGATTTGTATATAATATCTATATAAGATTTATTGAAATGTTTGGCGAGATAGTAAAAAATATAGAAAAGAAAAAATTTAATGATATAAAAATATTAAAAAATTACAATAATTTAAAGACAAAAGAAGAATACAAGGAAATAGTTAAACTTTATAAAGAATTATATAAAAAAGAGACAAAAAATGATTTTCCAGAAGATCCATTAGAACAAATATTATTAGCTGTAGATGCAATTTTTAACTCATGGAATACAGATAGAGCTAGATATTACAGAAAATTGAATGATATTAGTGATAAAATAGGAACAGGGGTAGTTATTCAAGAAATGGTTTTTGGAAATTACAATGAATTTTCAGGAACAGGGGTAGCTTTTACTAGAAATCCTTCAACAGGAGAAAAAGAAATTTTTGGAGAATATCTTTTGGAAGCACAAGGAGAGGATATTGTTGCTGGAATAAGAACTCCTCTTCCTCTATCCACTCTTGAAAAAAAGTTACCAGAGGTTTATAAAGAATTTTTAAATATATGTAATGAATTAGAAAAAACATATAAAAATATGCAAGACATCGAATTTACAATTGAAAATAAAAAACTATTTATATTACAAACAAGAAATGGAAAGAGAAGTCCAGAAGCATCAATAAAAATTGCTGTTGATTTAGTTGAAGAAGGAATTATAACAAAAGAAGAAGCAATAGTTATGATTGAGCCTAATATGATTTCTAAAATTTTAAATGGTAATTTTGATGAGAAAGATAAGATAGATAGAACTGCTATAGGAAAAGGAATTCCTGGATCTGCAGGAGTAGCTGTTGGAAAAGTTGCTCTTTGTACAGGAGATATAAAAGGACAAGAAGATTGGATATTAGTAAGAATGGAAACATCACCTGAAGATATAAAAGGAATGAATTTAGCAAAAGGGATAGTGACAATAAAAGGTGGTGCAACCTCCCATGGTGCTGTTGTAGCTAGGGGAATGGGAAAATGTTGTATAACAGGTTGTGAAGATATTAAAATAAATGAAAAAGGAAAATATTTTACATTGAATGGGGCTAAAATAAAAACAGGAGATATTATCTCTATTGATGGATATACAGGGGATATTTATCTTGGAAGTATAAAGCTTAAAAGACCACAACTTGGAGATAACTTAAAGAAAATAATGCAATGGTGCAATAATTATAAAACATTAGAAGTGAGAATGAATGCGGACACACCTAAAGATGTAAAAGTAGGAAAGAGTCTTGGAGCTAAAGGTGTAGGGCTTTGTAGAACAGAACATATGTTTTTTGAAGAAGAAAAAATTTGGAATATACGTGAAATGATAATTTCGTCTAATTTAGAAGAAAGAAATAGAGCTTTAAGTAAACTTCTTATTCTTCAAAAAAAAGATTTTTATGATATAATGAAAGTCTTGGACGGAGATGCTTTAAATATTAGATTATTAGATCCACCTTTTCATGAATTTTTACCTAAAACAGTTAAAGATATAGAAAAATTAGCTAATAATATGGGATTACTAAAAGAAGAGGTTCAAGTTAGAATTAATAATTTAAAAGAAGAAAACCCTATGATAGGACATAGAGGGTGTAGATTGGCCATAACATTTCCAGAAATATACGATATGCAAAGTAGAGCAATAATAGAATCAGCAATACGTTGTAAAGAAGAAGGAATTGCAGTTGATTTAGAAATAATGGTTCCATTTATAGGTGGGATTAGTGAATTTAAATATATAAAGAAAAATATATTACAAGAAATAGAAAAAGTATTTAAAGAAAAAAATGAAAGAATTAATTATAAATTAGGAACTATGATGGAACTTCCAAGAGCTTGTTTAATTGCAAATGAAATTGCAGAAGAAAGTGATTTTTTCTCATTTGGGACTAATGATTTAACACAAACAACTTATGGAATTTCTAGAGATGACTCGATAAATTTTATTGAACACTATAAAGAGAAAGATATAATAAAAAGAGATCCTTTCCAAAGTATAGATACAAGAGGAGTTGGGAAATTATTAATTTTGGCTACTCAATTAGGAAGAGAAGTAAAAAAAGGAATTAAAATTGGTGTTTGTGGAGAACATGGGGGAGATGCCAAGAGTATAGAATTCTTTGATAAATTGGATATAAACTATGTGAGTTGTTCTCCATATAGAGTTCCAATAGCTATTGTAGCAGCAGCAAGAAGTGCTATTATAAATAGAGAGGAAAAAGAGAGTAAGAAAAATAAATTGAAAAAGTTAAAATTAAAGATATAAAGTGAAACATAAAAATGTAAGGTAACGGTGAAGAATATGGAGAATAGATTGAAATACCTATCACTTTTAGCTAAAAGTTTTCCAACAATAGGGAAAACATCTACTGAGATAATAAATTTAGGTGCAATTTTAAATTTACCCAAAGGAACAGAACATTATATTACTGATATTCATGGAGAATATGAAGCTTTTAATCATGTTTTAAGAAATTGTTCAGGAGTAATAAGAGAAAAAATTAATATTATTTTTAAAGATATATTGTCTGAAACAGAAAAGAAACAATTAGCTACTGTAATATATTATCCAGAAGAAAAAATTGATGATATTTATGAAAAAGAAAAAAATATGGATAATTGGTATAGAGTAACAATAGAGAGAATGTTACTTATTTTAAGAGTGGTGGCTTCTAAATATACCAGTTCAAAAGTAAGAAAAGCATTACCAGAAGACTTCTCATATATTATTCAGGAACTTCTTTATGAAAGAGAGGGGGAGCCCAATAAAGAAGCTTATGTAAAAGAAATCATAGAAATAATCATAAAAATAAATAGAGGGAAGCAGTTTATTATAGCTGTTTCTTCTTTAATTCAACAGTTAACTATTGATACTCTTCATATCGTAGGAGATATTTATGATAGAGGACCAGCACCACATAAAATAATTGATAAACTTATAAAATATCATAATGTAGATATTCAGTGGGGAAATCATGATATACTATGGATGGGAGCTGCTTCTGGACAATTGGGTTGTATAGCAAATGTAATAAGAATTTGTACAAGATATGGGAATACAGATATACTAGAGGATGGTTATGGAATTAATATTTTACCACTGGCAACATTTGCTTTGGAAATTTATAAAAATGATCCTTGCAGTGAATTTATGCCTAAAATAAATATTAAATCTAATGAAAAAAATCTTTCAGTTATGAGTAAGATACATAAGGCTATTTCTATTATTCAGTTTAAATTAGAGGGTGCTATTATAGAGAGAAATAAAGATTTCTCTATGGAAGATAGATTATTATTAAATAAAATAGATTATGAAAAAGGTATCATAAAATTAGAGGGGAAATTATATACATTAAAAGATAATTTTTTTCCAACAATAAATCCTGAAAATCCTTATGAACTTTCAGATGAAGAGATAGAAGTTATTGATGAGTTAGAAATGAGTTTTTTAAATAGTGAAAAATTACAATTACATGCTCAATTTTTATATTCTAAAGGAAGTATATATTTAAAAATAAATTCTAATTTATTATATCATGGTTGTATTCCTCTTGATAAAAATGGAGATTTTAAAGAGGTAGAAATTTTTGAAGAAAAATTAAAAGGAAAGAAGTTTTTAGACTATTGTGATAGAATTTCAAGAGAGGGATATTTTAGTAATAAAAATATAAAAGCTCAAGATTTTTTATGGTATTTATGGTGTGGGAATGATTCACCTCTTTTTGGGAAAGATAAAATGAAAACTTTTGAAAGATATTTCTTAAGTGAAAAAGAAACTCATAAAGAGGTAATAAACTATTATTATGATTTTTCAGATGAATATGATACAGCTAAAAAGATATTGGAAGAATTTGAATTAAATGTAGAATTTTCTCATATAATAAATGGTCATGTTCCTGTTAAAGTTAAGAAAGGTGAAAAACCAATTAAAGCTGATGGAAAATTACTAATAATAGATGGTGGATTTTCTAAGGCATATCAGAATAAAACAGGAATAGCAGGTTATACACTAATTTTTAATTCACATGGAATGAGATTAGTATCCCATGAACCCTTTGAAAGTACTAAAAAATCAATATTAGAATGCTTAGATATTTATTCTACAACAGAAGTAGTTGAGACAAGAAACATAAGAATAAGAGTTAGAGATACAGATATAGGAAAAGAATTACAAGAACAAATAGATGACTTAGTTTCTTTGTTAGAATGTTATAGATTGGGAATTTTAAAAGAAAAAATTAAAAAAAATTAAAGGGAATGTGAATATAAATTATGATTAAATTTTTAAAATATATGTATGTAGTTAATTACCCAACATTTGAAGAAGAACTTTGTCTATTAGAAATGAGAACAGTTTTTGGGAAAATGCCGAAAGAAAAAATTTTATTTTCAGATATAAAATTTAATCCATCGAATAGCCCATTTATAAAAACACGTTTAGATATTATTTATGAAAAAGATAGTATAGATGAACTTTTAATAGAAATAAGTAATAATAAAACAGTTTTTAATAATTTTAAATTAGAATATATAAGATTAAATAGAGGGAATATTCCATATGAGGAAAGAATAAGTTTAATAAAGAAAATTGCTATGAATATTTTAGGAATTCATAATTTTAAAAATCCAGAATTTAATTTTGGTATAACTAAAATAAAAGATAAATGGATATTTGGTATGGAAAATAAAAATGATTATAAATGGCACACTCATGACAATAAACCTTGTTCATATTCTAATTCATTAAGTGTCAAAGTTGCCAAAGCTGTTGTAAATATTGCTAATAGTGGATTGAAAAAATATAAAATTATAGATCCTTGTTGTGGGGTTGGAACAACATTAATAGAAGGTTTAGATGCAGGCTATCAAATAGAAGGTTATGAACTAAATAGACAAATTGCAATAAATGCTAATATTAATTTAGAATTTTATGGATTTAAACCTATAGTTATAAATGGTGATATGCATAACATAAAAAATAAATATGATAGTTCTATAATTGATATTCCTTATGGAATTTTTAGTCACACATCAGAAAAAGAACAACAAGATATAATAGATACAGCTAGAAGAATTTCTAATAAAATGGTCATGATTTCTTTTGAAAACCATGATTTAATGGTAGCTCAAGCAGGGTTTGAAATAGTGGATAGATGTGTAGTTACAAAGGGGAAATTTAAAAGATATATTTTAATAGCAAAATAAAATTTAATACTTATAAAAATGTGTGTTATTTACACTGAAATTTTTTTATGTTATTATCTTCTTATCAAAGTTATAAAAGAATAGTAACTAATAATTGAGGAGGAAAAATGAAAAAATGGATGGTGATATTTATGAGTACAGTAAGTTTATTAGCTTCAGCATTTACTTTAACTAGTGAAGGATTAGAAAAAGGGTATTTTAAAGATAAATATGGAAAACATGGAAAAGAATTTGTCAATGGAATGCCATCACTTTCAATACCTTTTGAATGGAAAGATGCACCTAAAGGAACTAAGAGCTTTGCTTTAGTTATGGAAGATTACGATGCTATTCCAGTTGTAGGGTTTAGTTGGATTCATTGGGTTACTCTTGTTCCTGGAACATATAATTCATTAGCAGAGAATGCAAGTCAAACTGATAAAAAATTAGTTCAAGGAGTAAACAGCTGGTTGTCACCTTTAGGTAATTTAGATAAAGGTACAGCATCTCATTTTGGAGGACCAGCTCCACCAGATGCAGATCATACTTATACTGTAAGAGTTTATGCTCTTTCAAAAGAATTGAACTTAAAAGAAGGTTTTTATTTAAATGAATTATATAAGCAAATGGAAGGAAATGTTTTAGGTGAGACAACATTAAAAGGAAGTTATAAAAAATAAAATATGAGACTGTTTCAAGTTTTGTGTAAACTTTAAAAAATTAGCATAAAAAATTTTATATAAAAATGGGTAAAATTTAACTAGTTTGAATTTATCCATTTTT
>CAMTIW010000103.1 GCA_947072665.1 uncultured Fusobacteriaceae bacterium
AAACCAACAAAAAGCCTTTGTTTTACTAATCTTTTTTAGTATTACAATTGGCTATATAATAAATAAAACTTCGGAGGAAATATGGAAAGAAAGATTACTTTTGATGATTTAATATCAAGAATACCAAATAAATACGAACTTACAATAGTTGTAGGAAAAAGAACAAGAGATATTATTATGGGTATAAAAGATCCTAACGAAATAAAACAAACTGCTATTCAAAAATGTTTTAAAGAAATTTATAATAGAAAAGTTGTTGTAGGTGACATGGATGAAATGGAAGCTCTAGAGGAAAACAATGAGAAATAATAGAGGAATAAAAGCAGTCATGATATCTTTCATGCTGCTCTTTCTTTTTTCATCTTGTTCCACTGAGAAGTTAAAAAAATATGAGGAAGAGCGGTTCTTATTTTCAACATATGTAAAAATAATTTTATATGAAAATTCCCAAGAAAAAGCTAAAGAATATATGGATTTAGCCTTTAATGAGATTGAAAGAATTGATAAAATATTTAATAGTAAACAGCCTGAAAGTGTAATTTCAAAATTGAATAACTCCAAGGAAAGAAAAATAACTTTAGATAATGAAGGTCTTTATTTATTTAATAAAATAAACGAAACTTATAAATTAAGTCATGGGAAATATGATATAACAATTTATCCGTTATTACATGCTTGGGGATTTATAGAGGATAAAGATGAAAAAATACCCACAGCAGAAGAGATAAAAGAAGCTCAAAAATCTATTGGTTATGATAAAGTATTGATTCAAGGAAACGAATTAATTCTTTTAGAACCTATAAAAGAGTTGGATACAGGTTCATTTTTAAAAGGTTATGCAATAGAAAAAGGAAAAGAAAAACTTATGGAAAAAGGTGTAAAAAATGCCTTTATATCTTCAATTTCAAGTATTGTTACAATTGGTACCAAACCAGATGGCTCCAATTGGAGGGTAGGAATACAAAATCCAGAAAAATTAGAAGAAATCTTAGGAGTTGTAGAATTAAATAATGAAGCTATGGGAGTTTCTGGTGACTATCAAACTTTTGTAGAAATTAATGGAAAAAAATACCATCATATTTTAGATAAAAAAACTGGATATCCAGTTGGAGATAAAAAAATGGTTGTAGTTGTTGCAAAAAATGGATTTGAAGCAGATCTTTTATCCACAGCTTTCTTTTTAATGAAAACAGAAGATGCAATAAAATATTCTGAAAAAACTAAAGATTTAAAAACTCTTATTATAACAGATAAGATGGAAATAAAAAAAGATTCCAAGCTAGAAATAAGATTAAAACAATAAAATATCGAACGAATTATATTATAAAAGAATTAAATGTTTAAATAAGCTTGAAAATATCTCAAATATAGAATATAATATCTCAGAGACATGTTATATATATAATTGGGAGGTTTTTTTATGGAGCAAACACAGCTGTTGTATTTTGGAGTAGTTGGAGGATTAATTTCTCTTTTAGCTGCATATTTTTATTCGAGAAAGGTTGAAGCGTATCAAATTGATATTCCTAAAGTTGCAGAAATAACAGCGGCAATAAGAGAGGGAGCTATGGCATTTTTAGCTGCTGAATATAAAATATTAATATGGTTTGTCGTTGTAGTATCGATTTTACTAGGGATATTCTTGTCTATAAGTGTAGCATTTACATTTATATTAGGAGCTTTTATCTCTGCTTTAGCAGGAAATCTTGGAATGAGAATTGCAACAAAAGCTAATGGAAGAACATCTATTGCAGCAAAAAATGGTGGACTTTCTAAAGCTTTAGATGTAGCTTTTGCTGGAGGTGCAGTTATGGGTCTTACAGTGGTAGGGCTTGGTATGATTGGACTTTCTGTTTTGTTTTTAATATATGGATTAACTCCAGATTCTATTCAAATAGTAACTGGATTTGGAATGGGAGCTTCTTCCATAGCGCTTTTTGCAAGAGTTGGAGGAGGAATATATACTAAGGCTGCAGACGTAGGAGCAGATTTAGTAGGGAAAGTAGAAGCTGGTATTCCAGAAGATGACCCTAGAAATCCTGCAACAATTGCTGATAATGTAGGGGATAATGTAGGAGATGTAGCAGGTATGGGTGCAGACCTTTTTGAATCCTATGTAGGATCCATAATAGCTGCTATTGCAATAGCCTTTACAACGAAAGTTATTGGAGGAGTAGAAGTAACAGAAACAATAAAAATGAACTTGGTAATAGCACCACTTATGATTTCTGCATTTGGAATTTTAGCTTCAATTTTAGCTACATTAACTGTAAGAACAGAGGACCCAACAGCTGTTTATCATAAATTGGAGTCTGGAACTAGAATAGCTGGAATTTTAACATTAATAGGTGCATTTGGAATAATAAAATATTTAGGATTACCTATGGGTATTTTTGGAGCAATAGTTTCTGGACTGGTAGCAGGGCTAATAATAGCTTATTTTACAGGTCTTTATACAGACACTGGAAAAAAATCTGTAAATAGAATTTCAGATGCTGCAGCAACAGGACCAGCAACTACAATAATCGAAGGATTGGCAGTTGGAATGGAATCTACTGTAGCTCCTATATTGGTTATTTCAGCAGCTATAATTTCATCATATAAATTTGCTGGATTATATGGAATTGCCATAGCGGCAGTGGGAATGTTAGCTACTACTGGAATGGTAGTTGCAGTGGATGCTTATGGACCAGTAGCAGATAATGCTGGTGGGATAGCTGAAATGGCAGGACTTCCTCCTGAAGTAAGAGAATGTACAGATAAATTAGATGCAGTAGGGAATTCAACTGCAGCAGTGGGAAAAGGATTTGCAATTGGATCAGCTGCTTTAACGGCATTATCTTTGTTTGCTGCTTATAAATCTGCAATAGAAATTAGAACTGGTGGAACTTTTGTAATAGATATAGTTAATCCTAATGTAATAGTAGGATTATTTATAGGTGGAATGTTGACTTTCTTATTCTCTGCTTTAACAATGACTGCAGTGGGAAAAGCAGCTATGGAGATGGTGGAAGAAGTAAGAAGACAATTTAGAGAAATTCCAGGAATTTTAGAAGGAACGGGAAAGCCAGACTATAAAAGATGTGTGGAAATTTCTACAAAATCTTCTCTTAAAGAAATGGTATTACCAGGGATTCTGGCTATTGCTGCACCAGTAATAGTAGGATTATGGTCAGTTGAAGCATTAGGTGGTCTTTTAGCTGGAGCTCTTGTTACAGGAATTCTAATGGCTATTATGATGGCAAATGCAGGTGGAGCTTGGGATAATGCTAAGAAGCAAATAGAATCTGGATATAAAGGTGATAAAAAAGGTTCAGAAAGACATAAAGCTGCAGTGGTGGGAGATACAGTGGGAGATCCATTTAAGGATACTTCAGGACCTTCTCTTAATATATTAATAAAACTTATGACTATAGTTTCTTTGGTTTTAGTTCCTTTATTTGTATAGAAAAATAGTTGGAAAGTTAAAAATTATTATAGTACAGAAGAGATTGAAATTTTTATTAATTTTGATTTCTTCTGTTTTTTTATAGTTTTTAAAGAATATGAGAGTAAAATAAAAAAGTTGAATTTGTTTGGATAAACAAGTATACTGAGTATATTAAACGGTTATAAGGGAAGGGAGTGGAGATTATGCGAATAAAAATAAAATCTGTTTTTATTTTTATCTTTTTAGGAATAACATTGAGTTGTTTTGGAGATATTTTAGATGAAAAAAAACAAGAAGCTACATTTTTCCAAGAGTTTTCTCTAAAAAATGAAGAGAAAAAAATAAGAAAAGAAATAGCTAGAAAAATATATTCAGAAAAATTCAATAAAATAATGAAAGAATTATCCTTAAAAGAAATTAGAACGGTAAATTACTTAACAAATAGAGAAACATTAAAAAAAATATTAAATTCAAAAGATGGGGAAAATAATCTTTTGAAAATAAATAATTCTGATGTAGATATAGCAACTGCTGAAGAGATATTAATTATTTCTAGAGAATTAAAAGAACTAGCAGAAGTATCAGTGGAAATAAAAACGTATTTAACTGAAGAATATAACAATTTTGATTATAATTTTTTTGCAAAAGAAGGAGATAAAATAATAAAATTTATTAGAGACAAGGAGAATCTTTATGATCTTCTTCCAGAAACAATGCAAAAAATATCTAAAGAATTACCACCTAATAAAGCTGAAAATATAAAAGAAATCTTAAAAGGAAAAAAAATACCGGAAAAAATTGAAATTACAACTAAAGATTTTACAAATCTAATATTATCTTCTGTAGAAATGAAAGAAATCTATGATTTGTGTATAAAATTAAAAAAATTAGGAGATTTAGTAAATAGTTTTCAAATAGAAATAAATAAACTTTATCCTCAATTGGATTATACAGAAATATCTAAAAATGGAATTTTTTATATAAATGATAAACAAACTTTGGAAATGTTAAATAAAGAGTATATAAAAAAAGAATATACATTTGAAAATCCGTATATAAAAATAAATCCATATAACAGAGTTATAAATATGGCATATGTAAAATATCCTAATAGTGAAAATGAAAAAATCAATATAAAAATTAAAAATAGAGATGGTTTAGAAGATTTAGAATATATTCAAGAAAATAAGGAATATATAGAAATATATGGTTTATTTATGAATGATACTGAAAATATAGTAGTTTTAGATAATGGTGAAAAACAAGTAGAATTGAAAATAAAATCTCCATTACTCCCCAATAAAGCTCCTAGTATAGTTATTAAAAATATAAATGAAAAAGAAATAACACAAGGAATGACTTATTTTACTTATCTTTATGGCAAGGAAGCCAGTGGAATAATATTTGATAAAGAAGGAAATATTAGATATATTTTTAATCCAAATTTAGAAAAAAATGATAAAATATGGAATATAATAAGAAAAGATAAAAGTTTTTTATATTATAATGATGAAAGAGTTATTGAATTCTCTTTAGATGGAAAAATAATTAATAATTGGGATAAAAAAAAATATGAAAGTGAAATTAATATTTTAGAAGACAAGAATGAAAATGTTTTAGATATGGGTTCTCAACTTTTAACAGATAATAAAAAAACATTAAATACAGTAGGATTTATAAATAAAAAATTTCCCATGGGAAAAATCGTTGAAATTGATTTAGAAAATAATAAAGAGATATTTGAGGCCAATATTTTTTTAAAAAATAATAATAGGAAAGAAAATAAAATAATGAATGGGGAAAGAATAAACTTTCCTAATTAGGAGTGAAAATGGAATATAGAAAAGATTCAAATTTAAAATTTATTTATATTTTTATTTTGGGAATAATATTTGCCATGTGTAATTATAAATTACCTCTGGGAAAAGAAATGAGGATTATATCTTTCTTTGTATTTTTACTTATAAACCTTTCACTGTACGTAAGTAGTTGTATGAAATTTTATATTCCTAAATATAAAAGTAGAGAATTTTTTATAAGTTTTGTTTTAAATTTTATATTTTTTTTCTGTTGGTTTTTATATTCATGGGATTTTTGGTTAGTGCCATTTTTGTTGATTTTTCATATATCACAGGTAATAATAAGAGTTGTTATGTTGAAATTAACATTTAAAACTGGTTACGTGACAGTTTTAGGGTCTGGAAAAACAAAAATAAATGTAGAACATGGATTAAGTGAATTAGAAGGGTATAAATATATTAAGTATAATGAATCTTTAGAAAATCAAGAAAAATTTATGAAAATAAATAAGATATCTCTTGTTATATTGGGGCAGATAAAATTTTCTAAAGAGGAAATAAAAAAACTTTTTGATATAAGAATTTCAGGTGTGGAAGTAAAAAATTATTATGATTATATGCAAGAAGTTGAAGGGAAAATAGATGTAGAAAGTATAAATGAAAACTGGATACTCAATGCTTATGGTTTTAAATTATTATACAGTAATTTTGAAATTCAAATAAAAAGAGCTTTTGATATAATTTTAGCAGTTATAATAGGGATCTTAACATTGCCTATTATGCTTTTAGCATATATTCTTGTGGGATTAGAAAGTAGGGGACCAATTATTTACTCACAAAAACGAGTGGGAAAGAATAATATTGAATTTAATGTTCATAAGTTTAGAAGTATGAGAAATGATGCTGAAAAAGATGGGGCAAAATGGGCACAAGTAAATGATCCAAGGGTCACAAAATTTGGAAATATTATGAGAAAAACAAGAATTGATGAATTACCTCAGATTTGGAATGTTTTAAAGGGCGAAATGAGTTTTATAGGACCTAGACCTGAAAGAATGGTATTTATAAAAGAATTAGAAAAAACTATTCCATATTATAATTTAAGACATTTAGTGAAACCTGGTCTTACTGGTTGGGCACAAGTTATGTATCCTTATGGAGCTAGCATAGAAGATGCAAAAAATAAATTAGAATATGATTTATATTATGTTAAAAATCAAAACATACATTTAGATATGGTTATTATGTTTAGAACACTAAAAACTATAATTTTTGGAAAAGGGAGATAGAATATGAAAGAAATAATAGTTATAATAAGAAAAAATATTTTAATTTTTATAACTATATTTTTATTTTGTATATTTGGCGGAATAATAAAAATATTAAACAGACCTATTTTTTATGAATATAGAGGTTTTTTTAGATATAATGGAATAAACCCAATATTAATGACTGAAAAAAAAGATATAAATGGAACAATAACTTTAAAAAAATATGAAATAGGTGAAGATAATTTAGATTTTAATACTCTTTTTAAAAGTAAAGAGTATAAAAACATAGCTAGAGATAATGAAGTTAAATTAGAATTTAATAGAGGAAATGGAAATTATGAAATAATCATAAAAGGTAAAAATCCTAATGAATTAAATAGTATATTAGATATGTATTTTAAAACAATAAAAGAAAGTAATTTGAATTTCTTAAAAATTAATTTAGAAATTGAAA
>CAMTIW010000104.1 GCA_947072665.1 uncultured Fusobacteriaceae bacterium
CTAAAATCATTGTTACAACAATTTTTTATTAGTTTTTACTGATATGAAAATTATATCATTTTTATCTATAAAATTCAATGAAAAGATAAAAAATAAGCGATTCATCTCACCACCTATAGAGGTGGGAGAATTCTCACCCTAACATTGTTAAAAATTATTGTAAGTAGTCCTGAAAGAGTTCAATTAGCTACTATTATTCAAGATCAATTGAAAAATATAGGTTTAAATTTAAAAATTGAACTTTTAGAATGGGGAACTTTCCTAGCAGAGAGTGGAAAAGGAAACATGGATATGTTCATAATGGGATGGGCTCCTTCCACCTATGATGGTGATTATGGTTATTATCCAAATTTTCATTCCAATCAATTTGGTAGTAATGGTAATAGAATGTTCTATTCTAATAAAAAAGTTGATAATCTCTTAGACATGGCTAAAAAAGAAATGAATGTTAACAAAAGAAAAGATTTTTATAATCAAATAACAACTATATTAATAGACGATAACCCTGTAGTTCCTCTGTATCATGGAAATAATGTTTTAGGAGTTTCTAAAAAATTAAAAAATGTGGAAGCTAGTGGTTACCCTGAATTTTATAAGTATGAATTTATAAATAAATAATATTTTTATTTATAATAAAAATGTAGTATAATATTTTTGTAAACATATATTTTGTCCTACAAATAAATTACTACGGAGGTTTTTTTTGAAAAAATTATTATTTTTAGTTATCTGTTTATCCAATATTCTTTTAGCAAACAATCTCACTATTAATATCAACAATAAAAATATACAAGGTAATGCATATTTATTCATCTATAGTAGTAAAAATGATTTTTTGAAAATTGAAAAAGCATATAAAATTATAAAAATAGATTTATTACCTGAAAAAACAGAAGTAATCGTCCCAAGTTTATCTGATGGAGAGTATGCTTTCACTCTTTATGCAGATATCAATTCCAATGGAATTTTAGATAAAAACTTTATGAAAATTCCAAAAGAACCTACAGGTTTTTCCAATAATTTTAGACCAAAATTTAAACCAAATTATGATGATTTTAAATTTCATATTCACGAAGATACAATTCAAAATATAGATTTAAAATAAAAAATTATGATACTCTAATTTCTAATCAAAATAGAGTATCATTTTTTATTTTAACATATTTAATTTTTTACTCTTACTATTTGATCAACTATCATAGCCGCTCTTTTAAGAGAAATAATATCATGAACTCTTATAATTTCTGCTCCTCTTTCTATTCCCATGACATTTGTTGTTATAGATATTTCCAACCTATCTTTTGGATGTAATTTTAATACATCCTCTACAACATTTTTTCTAGACGTTCCTAGAACTATAGGACCTAAGTCTTTTAATTCATTCATTCTATATAATGTTTCACCATTTTGTTTGGGATTTTTTCCAAATCCAATTCCAGGATCAATAAAAATTTTATCTCTACTTATACCATTATTTAAAGCTATTTCTATACTTTTTTTTAAAAATTTTCTTATGGAAAAAATTATATCTTCTTCATATATTTTTTCATTTTGATTATGCATAACTATTACTCCTGCACCATACGTTCCTATTAATTTAGCCATTTCTTCTTCTCTTTGTAGTCCCCAAACATCATTTATAATATGTGCACCTACTTTTAATACAGCAGCTGCAACTTGATATCTATAAGTATCTACTGATATTATTATATCCAACTCTCTAGCTATTTTATCCACTATGGGAACTACCCTTTTCAATTCTTCTTCAAGTGTAACTTCTTCATGACCTGGTCTTGTAGATTGTCCTCCTATATCAATTATGTCCACTCCCTCTTCTATCATTTTTTTAGCCCTTTGAAAAGCTAATTCAACAGAACAATGGTCTCCTCCATCTGAAAATGAATCTGGTGTCATATTTAAAATACCCATAATAAGAGTTTTTTCTCCTATAATTAACTCTTTATCTCTCATTTTTATCTTCATAAATATCATCTCCTACAATTTTTATTTAGATATTTTTTTCTAATTGTCTTTTCAAATTAAAAATAGTTTTTTGTTCCAATGGATGAACTAAATTTGGTGCTATTTCACAAAGAGGCTCTAATACAAACATTCTTTCACACATCCAAGGATGTGGAACTGCTAATTTTTCAGTTTCATAAACTAAAGTACCAAAGATAAGTATATCAATATCTATAAGTCTAGGTCCCCATTTAACATCTCTAACTCTTCCCATTTTAAATTCTATTTCTAGAATTTTATCCAAAAACTCTTCTGCATTCATAAGAGTTTTAACATGTATTGCTACATTTAAAAAATTATCTTGTACTATATCTCCAAAAGGTTCTGTCTCTAATATTTTTGATATTTTTCCTATTTTTGTATTTTCAAGTGCTTTTATTTCTTCTATTGCCTTTAAAATATTATATTTTTTATCCCCTATATTTGTTCCCAAAGAAAGATAGCAATCACTCCATTCTCTTGTTATCTCAATAGATACATTTTCAAATATTTTTTTTATTGGTGCCCATGGTTTTTTTATTAAAACTTTCACTTTTTTTATAAGTTCATACTTTATAAGTATCATCTCAGCTATATCTTCTGCACAAGTTTCAATCAAGTCATTAGATTTAGAAGTAAAAATTTTTTCAATATCATCAGCAACATAACCATAATGTGTAGATAAATTTAAATCCCCTGTTTTCCCTGCTTTTCTAGTGTCTGTTAGCATTTCTACCGAAATAATAAATTTTTGTCCTAATTTTTTTTCTTCTGGAAAAACACCGTGATTTCCAATTAATTCTAAATTGTTTATACAAATTTTATCCAAAACTACCCCCTAATTAATGTTAAAAACTCTTTTCTATTCTCAATATTTTCAAATATTCCTTTGGAACTAACAGTTATTATTTTAGCACCTTTTTGTTTAACACCACGCATTGTCATACATAGATGCTCTGCTTCCATAAAAACACATACTCCTTTACATTTTAATCCTTGGAATATTGTAGTAGCAATTTCATCCACTAACCGTTCTTGGAGTTGTGGTCTTTTAGAAAGTATTTCTACCACTTTTACTATATCTCCAAAACCTACTATCTTACCATTTGGAATATATCCAATTGCTAGTTCTCCAAAAAATGGTAGGAGATGATGCTCACAAATAGAATGAAAATAAATATTTTTTTCAATGATAATATTACTATTTTCCACCTCTATTAAAAACGTTCTTTTTAATACATTAAGTGGATTTTTTTTTAAACCACTAAATATATCTTCATAGAGGTCAGCCATTCTTTTTGGCGTTTCTTCTATAACTTCATTATTTACATTCCCATTTTCATTTAAAGATCTTAATATATTCTTAAAACTATTTTCAATTAATCCTTTGTCCATTTTTCATCCTTTATTCATTTTTTTCTTATACTTATTTCACCATAATTTAATATCTCAATACTTTCATCTTTATTTTTTATTATTAATTGCCCTTTTTCATCAATATCCATAGCTAGAGCATCTCTATTTCCTTTTATTGATAAAACAGTTATTTCTTTCCCTATAATATTTAAATATTTTCTATAATTTTCAATAATACTTACCTTATTAAAATTATCTATAATATCCATTATTTCATTTATCAATGTTGAAACAAAGATATTTTTGTCAATTGTAATATCTTTAGCAAGTAATGACCCTGCTATATCTTTGATATCTTCTGGAAAAGTTACCGTGGATAAGTTTATCCCTATTCCCAAAATAATACTTTCAATATTTCCGCTCTCAAAATCACTTACTGCTTCTGTTAATATTCCTGCAACTTTTTTCCCTTCTACATAAATATCATTTACCCATTTAATTTCCACTTTCTTTTCTATAAATTTTTTTATTGTATTAGCTACAGCAACAGCAGCAGCTATTGTAAGCATTAAAGAATTTTCTAAAGTTAAGTTAGGTTTCAATATAACGGTCATATATAGCCCTGTATCTGCAGGGGAATAAAAACTTCTTCCTAATCTCCCTCTACCTTCTGTCTGTTCATTTGCAATTATAATTGTTCCATGTTTAGTTTGTTCATTATTTAATAATTTAGCCATCTTATTAGTGGAATCTATTGTCTTATACATATAAATATCCTGTGTTTTTTTTAGATGTTGTAATATTATTTCACTTGATAATATATTATTCTCAAAATTTAAACTATAGCCTTTATTAGGTACTGCTTTAATTAGATATCCTTCTATTTTTAATTCTTTTATTGCTTTTGATATTCCAGCCCTTGATATATTTAAATTTTTAGCTAATATTTCACCAGAAATATATTTACCTCTTTCCTTTACTAGCTCTTTTATTATAAATTCTTTTGTTGTCATTACTCACCGTCCCTTTAACTATTCTAATTATACTATATTTACTATTATTAGTGAAGTCAATGGCGTTAATTCATTCCTAACTCAATTATTTTTTTATAAATAAAAAGGCCTTAATTTAATAATTATAAAATTAAGACCTTTTTATTTATATTTTTAATAATTAATTATTAGCTTCTAATTTTTATTAGCTTCTAATTCTTCATAAGCTTTCTTTTCTAACTCTATGAAGATATTTGCTATAACTCCATAAGCCTCTCCCCATGCATTTATAATTTCATCTGTTGCAGCATCTCCTAAAACTTCTTTAATTGCTAATAAAAGATACTTTCCAACAATAGGGTACTCTTCAGGTTTTACTCCCAAAGATACATGCTTCGAAACTATTTTCGGAAGTGCAGGTGCCAAAGCTCCTAAATTCTCAATATTCTGTGCTGCTGCTAAGATTGTCATTGCCAAGGCTTTGGGTTGCTCTCCATTGGCTTGCTTAGACATATCAAACATATTTTTTAATTCTGGATTTTCTTCTAACATATTTTTATAGAACATTTTTGTTATTTCCATTCCATGAATTTTTAATACTGGTACTGTAGATTTTATTATTTCAATTGTTTTTTCTGATAACATTTTTTAACCTCTTCATAAAATTTATTATAAGCTTTATATAAACCTATAAAGTGATAATATCATAGTCTACTTTTCATGTCAATAATATAATGTATTGATTACATTTTTAATCTTATTTTAAAGATTTTGATTTAATATTCTTTTATCATTTCTGATAACTGTTCAATTTCTTTTAAGCTCATATCAGTTATTTTTCTTTTTAAAAGATTTTTTTTCCTTATAACAATATCATTTTTTAAACTCAATACCAAAGAAACTATCATAAAAGGAAGCAGAATTAACACTGGAAATGCAATTATTATAGAAGCTGTTTTCAACATATCTAATCCTCCAACATATATAAGAGAAATAGCTAATAATGACTGGGATACTCCCCAAATAAATTTTTTATATCCTGGTGGATTTAAATCTCCATCTGAACTCATCATTCCAAGTACATATGTTGCTGAGTCTGCTGATGTTATAAAAAATGAAGCTAATAATATTATTGCAATTCCACTCATTAAAGAGCCTAATTTATAATGACTGAAAACTACAAATAAAGCTGTTTCTGTATTAGAGATAGCTACTTTAGCTACATCTAAACCTAATGATATACCCAAAGTTCCAAAAGCAGAAAACCATATAAAAGAAACCATGGATGGGACTATCACAACTCCAAATATAAACTCTCTAATTGTTCTTCCTTTTGATATTCTAGCTATAAACGTACCTACAAATGGTGTCCAAGCTATCCAATTAGACCAGTAGAAAATTGTCCATGAAGACATCCAAGTTTTATCCCCAAAACTATTTGTTTTTAAACTTAATTTCAAAAAATTATTTAAATATGCCCCTAAATTTTCTGACAATACATTAAATATGGAAACTGTTGGTCCTAAAATTATAACTGTTAATAAAAGTAAAACAGCTATTAATATATTTAAATTAGATAAAGTTTTTATCCCTTTATCTAGAGATCCCAGTGCAGAATATATAAATATAATTGTAACTACAATAATTATTAGAATTTCTGATAACAAATTTTTAGGTACCCCAAACAAATAATTGAGACCTCCATTTATCTGTAGTGCACCCATTCCGAGAGTAGTTGCTACTCCTGTAATTGTTGCTAAAATTGCCACTATATCTATTCCCATTTTTATTTGAGTTTCATATTTATTATTTTTAAGTAATGGTGAAAAAACTGAACTCATTAATCCTTTTTCATTTTTTCTAAATTGAAAATATGCCATTGCAAGAGCAAAAAAACTATAAATAGCCCAAGGATGAATTCCCCAATGAAAAAAAGAAGTTCTAAATGCAAAATCAATAGCTTCTTTACTACCACTTATTAAGCCATTAGTGGGTTTAACATAATGTGTCAATGGTTCTGCTACACCAAAGAAAACTAGTCCTACTCCCATGCCTGCAGAAAAAATCATTGAAAACCAAGATAGCGTGGAGTATTCTGGTTTAGAATCATCAGCTCCTAATTTTATATCCCCATATTTACTGCAACATAAAAATAAACAAAACAATGTCACTATTAATATAATCACTAAATATAAAAATCCAAAATTTATAATTATAAAATTTAACATACCACTTGTTACTTTTTCAAATCTAGATGTATCTATCACTATAATTGATAAAATAGCAAAAATGATTAAAAATGAAATATAGAATATTTTATTCTCCTTATAATTTGTCATCTTTAAAATTTTTGTTCTTCTATCAATTCTTATTTCTTCTACTTTTTCCTCTACTTTTTTCTCTTTGCTCACCCTCATGTAAAACCTCCTATTTTTTATAAAAATTATATATAATGTTAATAGTATAACATCTAAAAT
>CAMTIW010000105.1 GCA_947072665.1 uncultured Fusobacteriaceae bacterium
CCATAATTTACATATGTTTCTCCTGGAGTAAATTCTTTTTTTTCTCCAAATTTTAATTTATATAGTTCTTTAGTTTTTTCTAATATTTCTTGTTTTAAGTTATCTATTTTACTCATTTATATTATCTCCTCTTCAATATTTTTGATATTTTTCTTATTCCACTTAAAAGAAATTTAGGAGATAACCAAGTCAAATATATTAATATTAACGAGACATCAGTTACTCTTTCTATATTTTGTCTATTTCTATAGATATCTTTTAAATAGTATTCCCTATAGTTTAATCTTATTAAAATTAAATTTTTAATAGAAAATAACCCTGATTTTATTCCATGAGTTTTTATAACATATTCTTTTTCAAAATTATAAACTTCAGGCAATAAATTTATAAAATTAATCCACCCATCGCAAAAAGTATCAAATGTCAAACTACTCCATGTGCTTTCTTTTTTTAATATATTTTGATAACATACTTCTTCTTTTTTTACAATTCCCTTAAATTTTTTATTTGAAATAGATTCCAATAAAATTCCTAAATGCATGAAGTATGTGCCTATATATTTTTGTGAATTGTATTTTAAGGTTTCATTTATTAAATCTTTTTTTAATATTGTCGATCCTAATAATGTAACATGCCATCCAACATCTTTGAAAAATTCAATTTCATCTGTATGTATTCCCTTTATTTTTTCTTTTTGTAATCTATTCATAAAATCAAAAACTACAAAATCATAATCTTCTTCCAAATAAGTCAATATTTTTTTGAGTTTACTTGAATCTACAATTAATCCATCACCAATAGCCCAAACATATCTTGTTTGAGGAATATCTAGTGCATTAAAACAGTTTATATCAAAAACTTTTTCTTTTGTATTTCTCTTATAATAAATATTTCTATACTTTAACTTTATTTGTTTATATAAATTTTCAATTTCTTGATCTTCACAATTATCACATATTAAAATATTAATTTCGTTTTCTAAAGCACCTCCTAAAATATTTTTCAAATTATTTTTTAGTAATTTCTTATTTCTAGTTGGTATGGCAATTGTTAAAATTTTACAATCACTTCCTTTTTATTGATTTATCTTTTTTAATCTACATTTTTGGGGCATTCTATCAATATAATAAATAGATTTTACTTTGATTTTTCTTAGAAGATATCCTTTATTATTTTATGATATATTTTCTAGGTAATTTTTTCAAATGTCTCTGATTAAAGATTATTTAAACTACTCTGAATTCTATCTTTATTATAAAAACCTTCAATATAATCCAAAATTTGAAGCTATTTTTTTAAATTTAACATTTAATTTAAATAAATTTTCTCTTCTTTAAGCTTGTATAAAAGGATTCCATCACTACATTATCGCAATAGTTTTCTTTGCAACACATTTTTGACTTGTAATATGATTCTTACCTTTATTTTAAATTTTATTTTTCTCTTAAAGTTATTTAATTTTCTTTTTAAAACTCTGATTTATTTTTGTTCAGAAGTTAGAAGAATATTTGGATCTTTAACCCATGAATATATAGTTTAAAAAGGAAGCTATGCTCTCCTACAATTTCTTTTATTGTCTTTATTTTAGATTCTACAAGATCTATGATTTATTTTCTAAAACTATAATACTAATTAAAGTAAAAAGTGTCTATTAAAACATTATAAAATCACTATAATTTTTAACTCTTCATTTTTACAAACTTATTTAGTATCAATCTAAATACTGGAATAATTTTCTCTTGATTTTCTTCTTCATTTTTTAATAATTTATAGCTTTAATAGTTATTAAAAATACTTCTGTATCCAATATCACCAAAAATAATTTTATAATTTTTTTTAAAAATAATGAATAATATTATTATTAAACTAATTTTAAAAAATAATAGATGGTACTTATTTTTAATTCTATTTAATATAAATACAACTATAATTCCTTGTACATCATAAAAATAATTTGAAACTCTTATTGCTAGCTCAGGAATTTGCCTTAATAAAGCAAAGTATATTAATGAAATAGACATATATAAAACTGCACATTTAAAATATTTATCTTCTATTTTTTTAAAATTTATTAGACCTCCAATTGTTATTATCAATGGAATTAATGGTATTTTCAACACATTTTTTACGTTATTTATTTTTATTAATTGGTAATGATAATCATTTTTTAGAAAAATATCTAAAATATTAATAATAATATTTGTTTTTAATAAAAGTATTATTATTAATAAAAAATATACAATTTTATACTTCATTTTTAAAAAAGATGGATATAAAAAATATAATGGAAAAAACACTACCGTTCCTTTATGGAAACAAATCCCTATAAATAAACAAAGTAAAAATTTTACTAATTTTCTATCAGCGATATATGGTAATGTAAAAAATAACATTGCTGAAGCCACAGAGCTTCTATATTGAGTCATTTCATTAGGAAGATACCTAAAAGCAAAATAAAATAAAATATATAGTAGCAAATTTTTTTGATCTATTTTTTTATATGTTCTATACCTCAAACCAAGGGTTACAAACGAAAGTAATAAAACAAAAAAATTAAAGTTATCAGTAAAAGTTTTTATAATTGTCATGAAAATTATATATCCTTTTTCAACTCTCAGATCAGGATTTAAGATCCTTAAATTTCCAAATATTATCTCATCTAATTTGGAATTATTTTCATACAATATTCTATAATTTTCATAATCTTTACTATATATTGACATTCCTGCTAATACAATCAATAATATTAGACTTAATTGATCTAAATATTTTTTTGTAATATTCTTTATTTTTTTTTCAAATATTACAAAGATTGCTAATATTATAAATACAATATGTAAAATCATTATTCTACCCTATATTTCCCAATTATTTTATTTTTATAATCTATATACCCCTTCTTTATCATTCTTATTTTAGCGACTTTATCATTTTCAAATAACAATATTTTTATTAAATCATTAAAAAATGTTAACGTATATTTGATTTTTAATTCAGGATATTTATCATTCATATAAAACTTATTTCGAGTTATATAATAACGTCTTACTACATTATGATGTGTTGGAATCAAGAAATTTGGTAATTTGCTTTTTTTATTAGTTTCACCTAAACTGTGATTTAAATATATATTTCCATATATTTTTATTTCATAACCTTTTTTTCTTGCTCTAAAACAGTAGTCATGATCTACCTCATCTATAAAAAAATCTTCATTAAATTGACCTACAGCGACTATTACTTCTTTTGATAGTAGATTTCCAGATGTCATAACCTTATCTACAATTTTATCTTCTTTTTCTATAAATATTTTATTCAATATTTTATGATCCGGTGAAAATATTCCAGCCTTCTCCTCTTTTATAATTTTTTGAATAAATTTTTCTAAATTATTTTCACTAAAATAACTATCTTGATCCATAGTTAGAAGGAAATCCGAATCTGAATTTAAAAATTTTTCTTTCCCTATATTTAGAGCTTTAGCTATTCCCATATTTTCCTTTAAACTTATATATTCTATATTAGAATATTTTTTTAATATATCCTTTCTAATCAATTCATTAGAAATCTCTGAATTATCTACTACATATAGTTTTTCCAATTTTTCAATATAAGTTCCTATATTAGTAATCACTTTTTCTTTAGGATTATATAAAACTACAATGCCACTTATTTTTTGTTTCATTTATTTCTCCTACTCTATAATTAATTGAATTATTTTTTTTATAAGCTTATTCTGAAATATAAATTTATTTTTTATTAACCAAATTTTTCTTTTTAAAAATGATTTATTTTTTAAATTAACATATTCTAGAATTTTTTCTCTTCTATCGCTGGATAATTCTATTTTATCTAAAATATCATTTGCTTGTTTTTTAGTATCTAAAATCTGTCTTTTTAATATAAAAATTTTTTTTATTAAATCATTTAAATTTTCTTTAGTTTTTTTGGCTCCAGCACAATTTTTTCCATGTTGTCTATATAAAATTAGTGATTCTTCTAATAGGTATATTTCACCTTTTAAAGAAGCTAATAATCCAAGCAACCAATCGTGCATTATTATATTCTGAAATTTTTTTCCAAACACTAATTCCCTTAATTTTTTATTAATCATTACTGTGCAACCTGTTATATTATTTTCTACTATCAATTTTTCATAATTATTATTTAATATATCAATATTTTGATATTTCCAAAAAGAATCATGAATAACATTTAAATTTTTATCAACAACTGTTAAATCTGTATAAATTAATATCGGTATTTCTTTTTTTTCATTTAATAACATTTTTTTTAATGTTTTCTCTACTTTATTATCCAACCAAACATCATCTTGATCACAAAACATTGTATAATCTTGTGTAGAATATTCTAATAATTCTAAAAAATTATATTGAACTCCTAGATTATTTTTATTATCTTTTAACAATTTTATTTTTTCAGGATATTTTTTTACATAATTTTCTATTATTTTAACAGTCTCATCACTTGATCCGTCATCTCTAATCAACAAATTCCAATTTATATATGTTTGATTCAACAAACTTTCTATTTGTTCTTTTATATATTTTTCTCCATTATAAGTAGCCATCAATATTTCTACCCTTGGACTATTTCTTAATTTCATATTTTATATCCATCCCCATTTATTAAAGTATTTGACTGCTGCTTTTAAGTGTATCTTTGCCATTTTTTTATTTTTAAATGATTCCTTTGCATGAGCATGAATAATTTCTACTTTTGGATAAAATACTGTCCTATATTTTTCATGAATCCTTCTACTTAAATCAAAATCTTCCATATACATAAAATATTGCTCGTCAAATAATCCTACAGTTTTAAATACTTCATTTCTTATAAACATAAAACATCCTGATAATATAGGAACATCGATTATTTTATTATAACCTGTTTCTCTCATTTCATACTTATAGTTATTTCTTTCTATTATTGATTTAAATGGACAAAACTTTCTTAAAAACAAATCTTTTGGTTTTGGAATCTTTTTACATAAATATTGTATATCACCATTAGGGTATTTAACCATAGGCATTATATTTCCTATATCTTTATTTTTTCCCATATAAGAAAACAACTCTTCTAAAACACCTTTATCAAAGTAAATATCTGGATTTAAAATAAGATGATACTTAGATTTCCCTATTATATTTTTTAATATTTGATTGTGTCCCCAACCATAACCGCCATTTTTATTATTAAAAATATAAGAGATTCTTGAATCATCAATATTTTTTATATATTTTTTTAATTCATCATTCGGTGAATTATCTGATATATACAAATGAACATTTAATTCTGTATTTAAAAAACTTTCAATTGCTTTTTTTAATTCATCTAATTTAGTATTGTATGTCACAATACTAGAAGTTATATCGTACAATTTACATCCCCTTTCCAAACAGAACTACTTTTACTGTTTTAAATAATATTATTATATCCATTGCTATATTTTGATATTTTATATAATAAATATCATATTCTAATTTCTTCTTTGCATCATCAATGCTTGCTCCATAGGGATACATCACTTGTGCCCAACCAGTAAGTCCAGGTTTTACTGCATAACGGAGCTTATACATATTAATTTTCTTCTCATAATCTCTTCCAAGCTCGTCCCACTCTGGTCTAGGTCCTACAAAACTCATATCTCCATTTAAAATATTCCAAATTTGAGGTAACTCATCTAGTCTAGTTTTTCGTATAAATTTTCCTATTATTGTTATTCTATCATCCTTTTCTGAAGCATATTTAGAATGCTCATTGGGATTATGTATTCTCATGGATCTAAATTTAATTATTTGAAATATCTCACCTCTCCATCCAACTCTATTTTGCTTAAAAAAAGCTGGATTAGAAAAGAATTTTTTAGGATTATCTAATTTCACTAAAAAATAAGTTATTGTCATAAAAGGCAATCCTATTAAAAATACTACTAACGCCATTGCTATATCCATAAATCTTTTTAATCTTTTATCTAAAGTAGAGGTTAAGACATCAAATCCTTTTGATTCTAAAACCCATTTTTTTGATATTTTATCTACATCTATTTTCCCCTCTACATTTTGTAAAAAAATATCTGAGTCTAAAACTTTCATACCTGAAAGCTTTAATCGGAAAATTTCATCAATTAACTGCTCCTCTAATTCTTTTATATATATTATTTCTGTAATTGCATAATTTTTTATAATATCTTCTATATCTTTTATTTTTCCAAGAGCATTACTGTTTTTATCACTAACAAATCCTATATAACTATATTCTAAGTTATCTATAATACCTTTTTTTACTCTTCGTTCATCTATTTCATCTCCAAGTATTAACGCTCTTATATTATGTTTATATAGTTTACCTAAAATATACCTAATTAAGTTTTGTAACCCTATGTATATTAAAAAATAAAAGATTATTTCAAAATCTTTATGAAATATTAGTAATATAAAAAATGTTGCACTATTTAATGAGGTAGATATTAAAAACTCCTTTAATGAATATCTTTCTCTTAACGTAAATATTCCAAACACATAATAAGATAATATAAGCATAAAAAACAGTCCATATATAGATGTATTTATACTTAAATTCATAACTCTTATAATCCACTCATAAAGTAAAAAAAGTGTTAATGTGTAGGGTATCCTTCCCCTTGCATTCTGATTATGTTTCAATTGCAATTCAACTCCTACTTTTTATATCTTCTTTTATATCCATCTATAAAATCTTTAAAAAAGGCCATCATTATTCCTAAAAATAA
>CAMTIW010000106.1 GCA_947072665.1 uncultured Fusobacteriaceae bacterium
TCCTATTATTTGGCTATTTTTTGTTTTTTGTAGTACTCACAGCTGAGTAGTTACTAATAAATAAAAACTCTAATAGATACTATTCTATTAGAGTTTTTATTTATTTTATTTATTTTATTTTTTTTATTTTTTTTAAAATTTTATCAACTATTGGTGAAAATAATTCTTTAGTTTTTTCATCATAACCTTTTGTTGCAAGGGAAGAGATGTTTATCATCATAGGTAGTTCTCCTAAAATTTCTAAATCTAATTCTTCCATAAATCCTTGGGAATTATTTTCTTCATAAAAATTAATTTTTGTTTCACAACCTGGACAGAGAATATAGCTCATATTTTGAATTACACCTAGAATATCTATATTCATTTTTCTTGCCATATTTACAGCTTTTGCAACTATCATTGATATCATATCTTGAGGTACAGATACCATTACTACACTATTAATAGGTAGTTCTCCAAATATAGTTAGGGCTACATCTCCAGTCCCTGGAGGCATATCTATTAATAAATAATCTAATTCTCCCCAAATTGTATCCTTCCAAAATTGTTTTATTACATTACCTAAAATTGGACCTCTCCATACAACTGGTTGATTTTCATCAGCAACTAACATATTCAATGAAACTACTTTTATTCCTTCAGGAGAAATAACTGGATAAAATATAGTTTCTGTTCCTCTTATTTTTTCATGAGGTATTCCCATAAGTCTTGGAATACTTGGCCCTGTAATATCCCCATCTAATATTCCAACTTTAAAACCTTTTTTTGCTAATTCTTTTGCTAAAAGAGTTGTTATCGTAGATTTTCCAACGCCACCTTTTCCTGACATTACTCCTATTACTTTTCCAATTTTATTAAGTGGATTATTTTGAATTCCACACGTTGATTCCTCTTTTTTACATGTACTAGTAGAAGGACAAGTATTACAATTTGACATAATTTTACTCCTTTTATTTTTTAATTAAAAATTTTAATTTTCATCTTTTATTTCTACAGGATTCTCCTCATAACTTATCCAATCTGAAAAACCACCAATATAAATTTTAGAGTTTCCATTTATTTCATCATAAGCTAAAAATGTAAGAGATGCATTTACTCCTGAACCGCAATAAAAAATAACTTCAGCTTTTTCCTTTAAAGAGGAAAATATTAATTCTAGCTCATTTCTTTTTTTTAGCATATCATTTTTATCCAATACAGACTCAGCAGAAATACATTTCGCCATGGGAATATGACCCGACTTCTTATAAATAGGTTCAATTTTTCCAATATATCTATTATACTCTCTTCCCTCTACAAGTGCCACATTATTCAATTCTTTTTTTTCTTTTATATACTCAATATCACAAATCATCTCTGGATGAGTTCTTAAAGTTATTAAAGTTTCTTTAGTTTCACTTGTTTTGTTTGTCAAATCACCATCTATTCTTAACCAAGCATTTATACCACCATCTAAAACTTTTGCATTATTGATATCAAAATATTTAAAAATTACAACTGCTCTACTAGAAATTATATTATCTTCATCATAAAATACAACTATAGAATTTTCTTTTATTCCAAAATTTTTTATTTTTTTTGAAAATTCTTCCAGGGAAGGTACTGGTCGTGAACCTCCATGTCCATTTTTATCCTTTACTCCAGATAAGTCCTTATTTAAATCTAAATAATATGCTCCTTCTATATGATTTTTTTTATATTCATTTTCTCCATATGCTGGGTTATGCATATCAAATCTAACATCTACTAGAATAATATTTTCTTTATTTTCCATTACCCAATTTGCTGATACAAAATTTTTCATTTCTACACCTCACTTTTAAAAGTTTAACTAGAGTTTCTATAATCATAACATATTTTTGTTTTTTTTTAAATAAATATAATAAGACCGCTTTATAGGCGGTCTTATTATTAAAAAATTAATTTTTATTTATAAATTTAAAAATATCTTCTATTTTTTTTGCACCAAATATAATATCACCATCATTTTTCATAATTGCTGGGACACTCATTATTTTATACTTAGCTTTTATATCAGGAAATAAATTTATATCTATCATTTCAACTTCTATATTTTTATTTTCCACTGCCAATCTCTGAGCATTCATAACAACTTCTGGACAAATATGACAAGATAAAGAAACTAAAACTTTTAAATTAACTAATTTATTTATTTTTTTTACTTCCTCTTTCAAATTTTCATCTATTTTTTGAATACCACTACTACAATTTAAAATTGCCATGACAAAAGAATTAAGTTCATGTCCACCAGGAATTCCATGAAACTTTATTCCTGTATATTCCAATTTTTCATCTAAAAATGCAACTATAGGATATTTATCAGCATTTATTTTTCTTTCTAATTCTAGATCCTCACCTTTTAATTTTTCAATAATCTTCAAATGATCACTTAAGGAATGAAATTCTTTTAAAATATTTGCTAATTTTAATGAACTTTCATTACTGTTATCTATTATTGTTACTAGTGTTACCTCATTTTCCATCTTTTTAAAAATTTCAGCTAACTTAGATTTCATTTCATCAGTTAAAAATGATTCTGATATTTCTAAAGTTTTCTCAGGTTTTTCATCTATCATCCCTAATTTTTCTTTAGTTTCAGTAACATATTTTTCAATATCAATAGCAGCTATTGCACCGTCGGATACTGCTGTAACTACTTGTCTTAAAGTCTTTACTCTTACATCTCCAGCAGCGTAAACTCCAGGTACATTTGTTTTCATATTTTCATCAGTTTCAACATATCCTTGAGGATTTAAAGTTATTTTTCCTTTAAATATATCTGTTTCTGGTTTATACCCTACAAATATAAACACTCCAAACATTCCATCTTCTGGAAGTGGTTTAAATTCCCATTTTTTATTTTCTATATTATCTATGAATATAGCTTTTTCTAAATGAGTTTCACCTATTAACTCCACTACTTCAGTATTAAATTTAACCTCTATTTTAGGATGAGTTAAAACTTTATCAGCAATTGTTTCAGCACATGTGAAGGCTGGCTCTCTAGCTATAACAGTTACTTTTTTGGCAAATCTTGTTAGAAATATAGCTTCTTCAGCAGCAGCAAATCCTGCTCCTACAACAAAAACTTCTAAATTTGTAAAAAATTCTCCATCACAAGTTGCACAATAACCAACACCTCTTCCTTTGAATTTCTCTTCCCCAGGAAAACCTAAACTTCTTGGTGAGCCTCCAGTGGCTATTAAAATAGATGTTCCACTATATTCTCCTAAAGATGTTTCCACTTTTTTTATATCCCCACTTAAATCAATATCTAAAACAAAAGCGTTTATAAATTCAGCACCAAAATTTTTAGCTTGTTCTTTCATCATTTGAGCTAAACTCTCACCATTTGAAACTAAAATTCCTGGATAATTTACTACTTCATTAGTAGTCTTTATCTGACCACCTACTATTTTCTCTTTTTCAATTATTAAAATTTTCTGTTTTGCTCTTCCTGCATATATCCCCGCAGATAATCCAGCTGGACCAGCACCTATTATTATCAAATCATATATTGTATTTTTCATATTATACCTTCTATATTTTTCCTATTAAATCCAAACTTGGAGTTAATGATTCTTGCCCAGGTCTCCATTTAGCAGGACACACTTCTCCACCATGTTCTTCAACAAATTGTGCAGCTTGTAATTTTCTTAAAAGTTCAAGTGCATCTCTTCCAATACCTAAATCATGTACCTCATATGCTTTAATAACTCCTTCAGGATTTATTATAAAAGTTCCTCTCAATGCAACTCCATCCTCTTCAATTAATACTTCAAATTCCTTTGATAATTTATGTGTTGGATCTGCAAGCATAGGATATTTTATTTTCCCTATTGCTTTTGAAGTATCATGCCAAGCTTTATGTGAAAAATGAGTATCTGTTGAAACTGAATAAATTTCACAATTTATATCTTTAAATGATGAATAATTTTCTGCTAAATCCTCTAATTCAGTTGGACACACAAATGTGAAATCTGCTGGATAAAAGAAAAATACTGACCACTGACCTTTTAAATTTTCTTGGGTAAAAGTTTTAAATTCTCCCCCTACATAACCTTGTGCACTGAAATCTCCAATTTTTTTTCCTATTAATGACATATTTACCATCTCCTTTTTTTATTTGTAATGATTATAAATTTATTATAATCTTAATTATTTAATTTGTCAACAAATATTTTCAAAACAAAAGTTTTGTATTACAAATAATTTTTTTTAAAAAAAACTTTTCAAACCATTTTCAGTAGGCTTAAAAAGTTTTTCACTTAATCTTCTTTAATATTTCTAAATCCTTCTCCTAAAACTTCCACAACATCACTAACAATAACAAAAGCTCTCGGGTCCAATTCTCTTATTTCTCTTTTAAATTTAAAAATTTCATACTTACTCATAACACAATATAAAACAGGTTTATTCTCCCCTGTATAAGCACCAGTTGCATTTAAAAATGTTGCACTTCTTTCCATTTCATTTATTATAAATTCTTTTATATCATCATTCTTTTCGGAAATGACCATTACTCCTTTTGCCACATGTTTTCCTTCCTCTACAAAATCTATTATTTGAGAAGCTACATAAACTGCCACAACAGTATACATAAACATAATCTTTCCAAAAAGAAAACCTGCCATACATAAAACTACTAAATCTATTATTAAAAGAGCTTTTCCAACTGATATCCCTCTATATTTCGTCATTATTCTAGCTATAATATCTACTCCTCCAGTTGATCCTCCAGCTAAAAATACAGTTCCTAGCCCTAAACCAGAAAGTAGACCACCAAAAAGTGACCCCAATAAAATATCTTCCATATGACTCCCCATTCCAGATGTTAATTTTATAAAAAAAGCTACAACTGCAATTCCATAAATTGTTTTTACAATAAATTCTCGTCCTAACATCTTCCAACCAACTATAACAAGAGGAATATTTATAATAATATATGTTATACTAATTGGAAATTTAAATAAATAATGAAGAATTAATGAGACTCCAGTCACTCCCCCTTCTGCAAGCTCATTGGGAACATAAAAATAATTTATACCAAAAGCGTATATAGCTGATCCCAATGTTATCATAAAAAACTCTTTAAAATACTTATTTCTTTTATTTATCACTTTTTCCTCCACTCAATTAAAATATTTCTTAAATATATTTTTTTATCAAAATTTTAATCTTACCTTTTTTAGTTTTCTCTAATTCTTTTTCAAAAATAAATTTTCCTTTTTTTCTAATAGTTATCACAGATTTTTCTTTAATTATTTTACTTGCTTTTTTTTCAACTAAATAATTACAAAAAATCTCTCCTGACTCAATAAGTTGTGATGTTTCATTTCTAGAACTGTTTATCAAGCTTGAAACTATAGCATCCAATCTTAATGAAGGTAAAACTTCTGTTAACTCTTGATATTTTACCTTGGGAAGTTCTATCTTATCAATTTTTTTTATTTTAACTGGTGTTTTTTTTATAATTGTTATTTTTTCTAATATTATTTCATATATAAAATCCAAAGCTATCCCATAACATTTCCCATCATCTACAATTAAATCTCCTAGCAGTTCTCTCTTTATGCCTAAGCTCATAATAGTTCCTAAAAAATCTTTATGTTCTAAAAGGCTAAACTTATTTTTTCCATCTATTTCAAAAAAAATTACTGGAAAAATTAAATCATCTTCACTGTATTCTTTTGGATAAATACATACCATCTTTTTTTCTGAATCTTCTAATAATCCTAAAAACTTCATATTCACATTAAAAAAATCTTTTATTTCCATAATTTTAGCTATAAAACTTGGAGGATAAAATTCTTTTCCATAAACTGGAAATTCAATATTAAGGCATAACTCAATATCATCCAAAAAATTAGCAATCATAAACTCTTCATTTTTTTGAAAATTATTAATAATTTTTTTTCTATCCATAGATATTTTATCCCTCTCTTTAATTTTTACTGTTATATTTATAATATCATATTTTCTATTAAATTAATAGTGAACTAAATATATAGTTTTTAGTTATTTTTATAATTAAATAAGTGACAATTCTTTCACAAAACTGTATAATAATAAAGGTAAAATAAATTTATTAGAGGTGACGAATGTTTTTATTGTTTTTAAAGGGAATAGGTATTGGTATTGCTAATATAATGCCTGGAGTTTCAGGTGGTACCTTAGCTGTAGTTTTTGGTGTTTATGATAAACTTATTGAAGTTATTGGAAGTTTTTTTTCAGTAAATAAAGAAAAAAAATTAGAATTTCTTAAATTTATATCTCCTATTTTTTTAGGAGCTGGTTTTGGTATTATAATTTTTGCTAAAATTTTACAATATTTATATGTTAATTTTCCTACTTTAACAGGAATAGGATTTTTACTTTTAATTTTACCTTCAATTCCACTTATTATCAAAAATGAGAAATTTAACTCTAAAAATTGTTTTTCACTTTTAAGTGGTATTATCATAACATTTATTTTTATTCTTTTAGGTGCTAAATATGGAAATAAAATCAGTCAAATTGGTATAGTTAAATCATTTACTCTTCTTTACAGTTTAAAATTATTTTTTTCAGGAACTATTGCTGCAGGAGCAATGATTATTCCTGGAATTTCTGGTTCTTTACTTCTTCTTATGTTAGGTGAATACTATAATATCATTTTTTCTATAAATAATTGTATCACAAATCTTATTTCTTTAATAAAAGGGAATTCTAGTATGAGTTTTTTTGAAACTATAACCAATTC
>CAMTIW010000107.1 GCA_947072665.1 uncultured Fusobacteriaceae bacterium
AGTGAAAATAGTAAAAATTGTAGATTACATAACTGAAGATTTGATAGATTTAAATCTTCAAGCAAAAAATAAAGAAGAAGTATTAGTTGAACTTACAAATTTAATAAAAAAATCAGAAAATATTTTAGATTATAAAGAAATAAATAAAGCATTAACTGAAAGAGAAAAAGTAGGAAGTACAGGGATAGGAAAAGGAGTTGCTATTCCTCATGCTAAGACAGAGGCAGCTTTAAAATTAACTATCGCTTTTGGAATATCAAAAGAAAAAATAGAATATTCTTCATTGGACGGAGAAAAAGTTAATATATTTTTTGTATTTGCTTCACCTTTAAATGATAGTCAAATATATTTAAAAGTATTAGCTAGAATTTCTAGATTAATTCGTGAAGATGAATTTAGAAAAAGATTATATAGATGTACATCAGGAAAAGAAGTTATTGAATGTATAAGAGAGGAAGAGGGAGTTTAAAACATGAGATGTCCATTTTGTGGAAATTTAGATACAAAAGTTATAGATAGTAGAGCTTTTTTAGAGGGAAATTCTATAAAACGACGAAGAGAGTGTCCAAGTTGTGAAAAAAGATTTACAACTTATGAAAAAACAGAGGAAACACATATCTATGTGATAAAAAAATCTGGTGGAAGAGAAAAATTTAATCGTGAAAAAATAATGAGAGGTTTAAGTTTAGCCACTATAAAAAGAGATGTGAGCAGAGAAGCTTTAGAAGCAATGATTTTAGAGATAGAAAAAACAATTCAAAATTCATTGAATAATGAAATAGGAAGTAAAGAATTAGGAGATATAATATTAGAAAAATTAATAGAGATAGATGAGGTAGCATATGTAAGATTTGCTTCTGTTTATAAGGATTTTAAAGATGTTAAATCTTTTTTAGAAATAATAGAAGAGATGCAAAAAAAAAGATAAGGAAGGTCAATTCAGATGAAAATTTTAGTTATACATGGTGCTAATTTAAATTTTCTAGGTGTAAGAGAACCTGAAATATATGGAAATGAAAGTATTCATGATATAAATTTAAAAATAAAAAAATTTTGTAAAGAAAAAGAAATTGAAGTTGAAATTTATCAGTCTAATTATGAGGGTGATATTATAAATAAAATACAACAACATTATAAAATATCAGATTATTTAATAATAAATCCTGGAGCATATACACACTATAGTATTGGAATTAGAGATGCAATATTAAGTACCAAAATAGAATGTGTAGAAGTACACTTATCTAATATATATGCAAGAGAAAAATTTAGAAAAGAATCTGTGATTTCTGATATATCTATAGGAGTCATATCAGGGTTTGGGAGTAATGGATATTTAATGGCTATAGATTATATTTGGAGGAAGAAATAATGAGAATAGTATTTATGGGAACACCTGAATTTGCAGTGCCATCTCTAGAAAAATTATATGAAAAATATGGAATAGAGGCAATATTTACAAAGGTTGATAAACCTAATACAAGAGGTGGAAAAGTTAAATTTACACCTGTTAAAGAATTTGCAATAAAAAATAATATAGATATTTATCAACCTGAAAAATTAAGAAATGAAGAAACAGTGGAACTAATAAAAGGATTAAAACCAGATTTAATTGTAGTTGTAGCATATGGGAAGATAATACCAAATGAAATAATAGAGATTCCTAAATACGGAATTATAAATGTGCATTCTTCAATATTACCTAAATATAGAGGAGCAGCACCAATAAATGCAGCAATTGTAGCTGGTGAGAAAGAGACAGGTGTAACTGTTATGTATATTGCAGAAGAGTTAGATGCTGGAAATATAATAAAAATAAAGACTACTCCTATATATGAAGAAGACAATTTTTTAACTTTACACGATAGGTTAAAAATTATTGGTGGAGAAGCTCTTGTTCAAGCAGTGGATGAAATTTTTAAAGGGACAGCAGAAAGCATAGAACAGAATCATAGAGAAGCTACTTTTGTAAAAACCTTTAAAAAAGAAGATTGTAAAGTAGAATGGGATAAAACATCTGAGGAGATATATGATTTTGTAAGAGGAATGACTCCATTTCCAGGTGTGTTTACACATATAAATGAAAAGTTATTAAAGATAATTGAAATAAAAAAGAATTTAGAAGTTAATTCTAATGCTCAAGTTGGAGAAGTTATTGGAAGTGTAAAAAATCAAGGTTTTATTATTAAGACTAAGGATAGCTCTATTATTTTAACAAAAATAAAACCAGAAAATAAAGGTTTAATAAGTGGTGGAGATAGTATAAATAGTAAACTGTTGAAAATTGGCGATATTTTAAAATAAAAATATAATATTTAGAAAGGACGTATATGTTATTATTAGATGGAAAAAAAATATCTTTAGAGATAAAAAAAGAATTAAAAAAAGAAGTGGATGAGTTATATATAAAAACAGGGAAAAGACCAGGGCTAGCAGTATTAATTGTAGGAGAAAATAAAGCTTCTAAAATTTATGTTAACGCTAAAGTAAAAGCATGTGAGGAGGTTGGAATTAATAGTTTTCATTATGAATTCCCTGATAATATAAGTGAAATTGAATTATTAGCTGCTTTGGATCTCCTTAATGAAAAAGAAGAAATTAATGGTATTTTGGTTCAATTACCATTACCTAAAAATATTAATGAAGAGAATATTATAAATAGAATAAATCCTAAAAAAGATGTGGATTGCTTCACACCAGAAAATCTTGGCAGAATGTTTTTAAACGAAGAAAAAGCTATAAAATCATGTACTCCATCTGGAATTTTAGAATTATTACGTAGAAATAAAGTTGTATTTTTAGGTAAAAAAGTGGTAATATTAGGTAGAAGTAATATAGTAGGAAAACCTTTAGCTATTATGATGATAAATGAAGGTGCAACAGTAACTGTTTGTAATAGTAAAACAAAAGACTTACAAGATATTTGTAAGACAGCAGACATACTAATTGTGGCCATTGGAAAAGAAAGATTTATAAAAAAAGAAATGATAAAAAAAGATGCTATAATTGTTGATGTGGGTATTAATAGAGTAGAAGGTAAAATTTATGGAGATGTAGATTTTCAAGATGTTTTATCTAAAGTTTCTTTAATAACACCTGTTCCTGGTGGAGTGGGTCCTATGACGATTGCAATGTTACTTAAAAATAGTGTAGAGTTATTTAAAAATATGTAAAGGATGGATAGATGAAAATTAATTTAGAAATTATTAAAGAACTAGCAAAAAATATAAATAAACATGAACTTAGTGAAGTTTGTTTAGAATCAAATGATATTAAAATAATAATGAAAAAAGAAAAGAATAATGAAGTTTTTATAGAAAGACAAAAGGCATATTTACAAGTGGAAGATTCAATTGAAATAGGAAATGAAATTTTAGAAAAAAAAGATGAAGTTGAAGAAATTTTATTAGAGGCAATTACATCTCCCATGACGGGAGCATTCTATAGTACTCCAGCTCCTGGGGTAGATGTTTTTGTAAGAGAAGGACAAGAAATAAAAGCAGGAACTACAGTATGTATAATAGAAGCTATGAAGCTAATGAATGAAGTTAAAGCATTAAAAGATTGTAAAATAGAAAAACTTTTGATAAATGATGGAACAATTTTGAAAAAAGGTGATAAAATATTTTTAATTTCATAAATAATAAAAATTTATTGAAATTAAAATTTATTTAATATAAATGGCAGGATTTAAAATCTTGTCATTTTTATTAGAAAGTAAAGATGTTAAGTTGTTTTTTTTTAATACTTATGGTAAAATATTATTTAAAATGGAGGATTTTATGAAAAAAATATCAGATGTAATAAACAGAGAGTTAATAGTTATAGATAAGGGGACAACTTTTCCAGAAATAATTACTTTAATGAAGGAAAAAAGAATTGGAAGATTACCAGTAGTTGATAATAATAGAGTTATAGGAGTGGTAACAAGAGAGGATATTTTAACAAGAAAAGAAAAAACACCTGTACAGCCTGTAATAGCATTTTGGGAGATATTAATAGCTTTACCTAATAAAGGGGAATTTGATAAAAAATTGAAAAAAATGGCAGGATATACAGCTGAACAAGTGATGACAACAGATTTTTATAAAACTAAGTTAGAGGATAAATTAGAGGATGTTATTACTGATATGTTAGAATTAGGTCATGGTTATACTTTAGTATTTGAAGAAAATGAATTAGTAGGAATCGTAACTAAAACAGATTTAATCGCGAAATGTTTTTAATTATAAAGAAAAAACATTTAAATTATATGAGGAAGGTGTTATTTTAAATTGGACACGGATCAAACAATAGTCACAAATATTTTATTATTAGTTTTTCTTATTTTTCTATCAGGAGTATTTTCAGCATCAGAGACAGCTTTGACAGCTTTTAGGAGTATACATTTAGAAGAAATAGAAACAAAATACCCAAGAGAAACATTTTTATTAAAAAAATGGTTGAAATATCCTAATCAAATATTGACAGGGATGTTATTAGGAAATAATATTGTTAATATTTTAGCTTCTGCAATAGCAACAGGATTAACTTTCAAAATAATGGGGGGAAGTAGTAGCTTATCCATATTAGTTTCAACAGGAATTATGACAGTTGTAATATTAATTTTTGGTGAAATAACACCTAAAATAATGGCTAAAAACAATGCAATTACAATTTCAAGAATAGTAATAAAACCAATGTATTATTTAGCTTACATAACAAAACCAATAGTATTTATATTAATGGGAATTTCAAAAATAATAGGAAGACTGGTGGGAATAGAAATAAAAGATGAAGCTTTAATGATAACAGAAAAAGATATTATATCTTTTGTTAATGTAGGAGAAGCAGAAGGAATAATTGAAGAGGGCGAAAAAGAGATGATACATTCTATTTTTGAATTTGGAGAAACTACTGCAAGAGAAGTAATGACACCAAGAACTTCGGTATATTCTGTGGAAGCGACAAAAACAATAGATGATATATGGGACGAATTATTAGAAACAGGATTTTCAAGAATTCCTGTCTATGAAGATACCATAGATAATGTTGTTGGGATATTGTATGTAAAGGATATTTTGAATGCTGTAAAAGCTGGTAATACAGCAGTTTCTATAAAACAATTTTTAAGAGAAGCATATTTTGTACCAGAAACTAAATCAATAATAGAAATATTAAAAGAATTTCAGGTGAAAAAAGTACATATTGCCATTGTGGTAGATGAATATGGTGGTGTTGTTGGAGTAGTAACTATAGAAGATTTAATAGAAGAGATAGTTGGTGAAATTAGAGATGAGTTTGATACTGAAGAAGAAGATGAAATAGTAAAACATGGTGAAAATCAATATATAATTGATGCAATGATAGATATAGAAACATTAAATAAAAGGTTGGATATATTTTTACCTCTTTCAGAAGATTATGAGAGTTTAGCAGGATTGATTATGTCTGAAATATCTAAGGTTGCTGTAATTGGTGATGAATTAGAAATAGAAAATGTAAAAATAAGAGTATTGGAATTAAAAAAAATGAGGATATATAAAGTTCTTTTGGAAAGGACAGAGGCGGATGATTAAAATAAAAAGTAAAATAAAAAGCTATTTCTATACAGGTTTAATACTAGTTTTACCAATAATAATAACTCTATATATATTGGATTTTATTTTGAGTTTTATAATTTCTTTAATTTCAAAATCTTTTATAGCTATAATATTAAGAGCTATTGTGGAAAAAACAGTTGAAGTTTCTGGATTTAGTAATTCAGGAGAATTTATGTTTGAAATTCTAATAAATATTGTTTCATTAATAATAATATTTTTAGCTGTAACAATTGTAGGGTATACATTAAAAAATGTTTTTTTTGTAAGAATTGCCAAAAATATAGAAAAATTATTTGCAACAATGCCCTTGGTAAAACATATTTACTCAACAATTAGTCAAATTGTAGGACTGATTTCTTCCAGTAAAAATAATAATTATCAAAAAGTTGTAGTTTTAGAATATCCAAGAAGAGGAATATATTCAGTTGGTTTTCTTACATCTGAAAATAATATAATATTAGAAGATGCTTTAAAAGAAGAAAGACTATGTAATGTTTTTATTCCTACTTCTCCAAATCCAACTTCGGGAATGTTTATTGCAATACCAGCCAAGGAATTGATTGTGTTAGATATAAAAGTAGACGATGCCATAAAATTAATAATTTCAGGAGGTGTTATAGTTCCTGAAACATTAGAAAAAGGCATGGGAGAAAACTAATAATAATGATTAATGTAATAAAATATATTATTTTAATTTTTTTTTTAGGGTGTACTAACAGAATAAAAATAAATGATAAATTTAATAATAAAGAGGAATATTATATCTTGAGAGGTATAAATTTAGCTGAAGAAAAAAAGTTTACAATGGCTATTGAGGAGTTATTAAAAGCTAATAAAAAAAATAAAAAAAATGTGATAACTCTTAGGGAATTAGCTTATTGTTATGCAGAATTGGATAATTTAGAATTATCTAAATTATATTATAAAGAAGTTTTACTCATAAAGCCTCAAGATGAAATTTCTTTGAAAAATATAGCTACTATTAATTATAAAGAAGGAAATTTAATTGAAGCAGAAAAAAATATCAATTTGATACCTTTAAAATCAGAAGATTTATTTATTGTTAAATTAAAAAGCTATATCTATT
>CAMTIW010000108.1 GCA_947072665.1 uncultured Fusobacteriaceae bacterium
ATTATTATGGAGATGGTTAAAGTAATAAATGATAAAAATTCATCACAACTATTAATAGCAACAAAAAAATATGAGTTAAATTCATATACTATAAGTATAGGATATTATGACTTAAATAAAACTGGAGAGAGTATTGAGCTTCTCTACGAGAGTATTCCAATCGTAAAATGTGAATATTCGGAAAAATATGGATTTGAGAGAATAAGGAAAGAGAAAATAGAGGAAGTTTTTGATAATTTTATTTGATAAAAATAGGAGAATTCATGAAAAATATAACTGGAATTATGATCTATTATTATTTTGTATGTAAGAGAAAACTTTGGCTATTTTCAAATGAAATAACTATGGAGCATGAAAGTGACAATGTTATGTTGGGAAAACTTTTAGATGAAAATAGTTATAACAAAGAAAAAAAACATATTATGATTGATAACACTATAAATATTGATTTTATAAAAAAGTGGGAAGTATTACATGAGATAAAAAAAAGCCAAAGTATGGAAGAAGCAAGTGTTTGGCAAATTAAATATTATTTATATTTCTTAAAAAAAAGAGATATAAAAGTTGAAAAAGGTATTTTAGATTATCCAAAATTAAAAATAAGAAAAGAAATAATTTTAGAAAAAGAAGATATAAAATATATAGAAGAGATTCTAAAACATATTAATGATATTATAAATACTGAAAAAGTACCAGAATTTAATATTTTAAAAATTTGTAAAAATTGTTCCTACTATGATTATTGCTTAAGCTGAGGAGGATTTTATGAGTGAAAGTTATTATCTTTTTTCTAATGGTGATTTGAAAAGAAAAGATAATGTATTAAGGATGACAAATTCAGAAGGAAAGTTTAAAGATTTGAAAATTGAAACATCTAGGGATATATATCTTTTTGGAGAAGTTTCACTTAATACAAAATGTTTGAATTATATGGGACAATTAAATATTCCAATGCATATATTTAATTATTATGGATATTATACAGGTAGTTTTTATCCGAAGGAAGGTAATGTGTCAGGAAAATTATTAGTAAAACAAGTTATGTTTTATACTGATGATGAGAAAAGATTAGAATTGGCAAAAGAATTTATTCGAGGTGCAACGCATAATATATTTAGAAATTTAAGGTATTATAATGAGAGAGGAAAAAATACGAGTATTTCAATGGAGAAAATAAAAGATTTTAGATTAAGATTAGAAAATGTAAAATCTATTAATGAACTCATGGGAATAGAAGGAAATATTAGAAAAGTATATTATGATGAATGGAATATAATTGTGAATCAAGAAATTTCATTTGATAAAAGGGTAAAGCGTCCACCTGACAATATGATAAATAGTTTGATTTCATTTATAAATTCATTAATTTATGTTTCATGTTTAACTGAAATCTATAAAACACAATTGAATCCAACGATTAGTTATCTTCATTCAGCAGGAGAGAGAAGATTTTCACTTTGTTTAGATTTGGCAGAAATATTTAAACCACTAATAGGAGATAGGATGATTTTTTCATTATTGAATAAAAATATTATAAGTGAAGATGATTTTGAAAAAGAGTCGAATTTTTTTTATTTAAAAGATAAAGCAAGAATGAAAATATTAAAAGAATATGATGAAAGATTAAAAAAAACGTTAAATCATAAAGAGTTAAAAAGAGATGTAAGTTATAGACATTTGATGAAATTAGAATGTTATAAATTAATAAAACATCTTATGGAAGAAAAAAAATATGACTCTTTTAAAATTTGGTGGTAAATATGTATATAATTTTAGTTTATGATATTTTATCTGATGGAAATGAGGGAAGTAGAGTTTCAAGAAATATATTTAAAATTTGTAAAAAATATTTAACACACATTCAAAACTCTGTATTTGAAGGAGAACTAACACAACCATTATTACAAAAATTAAAATTAGAATTGAAAAAATATATAAGAAAAGATTCTGATTCTCTGATAGTTTTTGAAAATCCACAACTTAGGCATCTTAAAAAACATTTTTGGGGAATTGAAGATGAAAAAACTTCAAATTTTTTTTAAAATACTGTCAACCTAAGATAGAGAGAAAACCCCTGGGGTTCGACAGTACAATAAAATGCTATTAAAATGAAGGTTTTATAATAAAAAAAACTAAAAAAAACTAAAAAAAATTAAAAAAATATTCTATCGACAAAAGTAGGTGTTTTATGGTAGTATAATCAAAGAGAAAAGATTATCGCCTTTTAATCTAACCATAGTGGAATGTAAATTATATCAATGAGATTTTAAAATCAGGTGGTGATGTACTTTTAATCTAACCATAGTGGAATGTAAATTAATAAAATTATAAAAAATGCTTCATTTGATGTTTTCTTTTAATCTAACCATAGTGGAATGTAAATTTGAAATAGAAGTTGAAATAGATTGTACTAACAAAACTTTTAATCTAACCATAGTGGAATGTAAATTGACTTGTTCGAGCAAGTCCAAAAAGTGATAATATTCTTTTAATCTAACCATAGTGGAATGTAAATCACAATCTAAGATAATATCCACCTGCTACCTCTATACTTTTAATCTAACCATAGTGGAATGTAAATACTAAAATATCTAATGACTTTGGAGATTTCCTGAAGCTTTTAATCTAACCATAGTGGAATGTAAATTGAATATAAGTCATTATATTTTGGTCTGCACAAGATCTTTTAATCTAACCATAGTGGAATGTAAATAAATGAAATCCGTTATCCAACATTTCTTTATATTTTTCTTTTAATCTAACCATAGTGGAATGTAAATGAAGCATCCCCCATCAAACCCCATTCCCTTGGCTCACTTTTAATCTAACCATAGTGGAATGTAAATTTGCTTATTAATTTTAGTAGCTTTTTTATAAAGTTCTTTTAATCTAACCATAGTGGAATGTAAATTATCTATGATCAATACTATAAACGCCACGATGTAAACCTTTTAATCTAACCATAGTGGAATGTAAATTTCATATTTTCAATATCAATCTCTAAAAAAGATAACTTTTAATCTAACCATAGTGGAATGTAAATGAATTTTATTTTAATTTTAAGCTTTTATCATTTCTTCTTTTAATCTAACCATAGTGGAATGTAAATGCGCATAAGGTGATAATTTAGGTTTGGTAGTTGGTTCTTTTAATCTAACCATAGTGGAATGTAAATATTTTTGGGGTTGGTACTATTGAACTTTCGAGGTACTTTTAATCTAACCATAGTGGAATGTAAATTATTAGAGAAAGAGAAAGAAGGGATACAGAAGAAAACTTTTAATCTAACCATAGTGGAATGTAAATTTAGAACGCAGAGCCATTTTATGAGCAAGTTCTTTACTTTTAATCTAACCATAGTGGAATGTAAATAAGAGTTCAAACCTGTTGTATTTATCCATGTGAAACCTTTTAATCTAACCATAGTGGAATGTAAATTGAGCTTCTATTGTTATTATAAAAGCCGAAATTAGTCTTTTAATCTAACCATAGTGGAATGTAAATAACTCCAAAAGCCAATTTTCGTATTGGTTTCTGTTTCTTTTAATCTAACCATAGTGGAATGTAAATTTTATAGGGAGTGGAACTGTTTTATTAGAAGCTAATCTTTTAATCTAACCATAGTGGAATGTAAATATAAGTCCGTTTAATAATACATTTAACATACCGCCTTTTAATCTAACCATAGTGGAATGTAAATTTTAAAATCATAGTAACAATATTAGCAGCTATACACTTTTAATCTAACCATAGTGGAATGTAAATGAAGTAGCTTTTATATAGTGATCCTTTGTAACTTTACTTTTAATCTAACCATAGTGGAATGTAAATCCACAAGTTTTTAAAACTCAATCACAATTTAGAACAACTTTTAATCTAACCATAGTGGAATGTAAATACCCTCAGGTGATAGGTTGTTGCTATTAGTCATGTGTGCTTTTAATCTAACCATAGTGGAATGTAAATAGGACTTGTAGTAGGACTTTAACTTTTCATGAACTAACTTTTAATCTAACCATAGTAAAATGTGTCCACTAAAAGATTATAACATCACACCATCTATAGAGGTGGGAGAATTCTCATCCTAACATTGTTAAAATTTAAAAAAAAAGTAATTGAAATTATAAAAAAAAATATGGTAGAATAAAGTGATAAGATATCTTTCTTAAAAATATAAATAATGAAGTGAAAAACTTCTAAAGATATCAGTAATTTAGGAGGGATTTATAATGGAAAATACAGGTTTAGTCCTTGAAGGTGGAGGTCTAAGAGGGATTTATACAGCAGCTATTTTGGATTTCTTTTTATCAAAAAATTTAAGTTTTAACTATACTATAGGAGTTTCAGCAGGAGCTATATATTCAGCATCATACGCTTCTAAACAAAAAAGAAGAAATATAGATATATTTTTAAAATATTTAAATGATGAAAGATACATGGGATTAAGATATTTGTTAAAAACAGGAAGTTATATAAATGTAGATTTTGCATACAGAAAAATGACATATAAATTATCACCATTTGATTTTGATACTTTTTCAAAATGTAATTTAGAATTTAAAGTAGGAGTTTTTAATTGTGAAAAAGGAAAAACAGAGTTCTTTTCAAAAAAAGATTTTAGAGAAACAGAAGATCTTTTGAATGCATTGATAGCCAGCGGGAGTTTACCTTTCTTTTCCAAAGAAATCTTTTTTAAAGATAAAGTTCTTTTAGATGGTGGAATTGCCTCTCCAATACCTATTGCTCAGTCTATTTTAGATGGAAATTCTAAAAATGTAGTAATTTTAACTGAAGATGAGGATTATAAAAAAGAACCTTTAAAACTTCAACATTTAATTTCTCTATATTATCATAAGTATCCAAAAGTTGCCACAGCTCTTAATCATAGACATTTAGTTTATAATAAAAGTTTAAATGATATAAAATCTTTAGAGGAAAAAGGCAAAGCTTTTGTTTTTAGACCAAGTAAAATTATTGGTGTAGATAGATTAGAAAGAGATTTAGAGAAGATAAAAGCTTTATATAATTTAGGATTAGAAGATGCAGAGCAAAATTATGATAGACTTTTAAAATGGTTAGAAGAATAAACTATTTCAAACTTATTTTAGTTCATAGAGAAAATCAAATAAATAGAATAAAACTTTTAAAAATAATTAAATTTTATTCTATTTGTTTGAATTCTTAATAAAAAAATAAAGATATTTCCTATTCCCAATCACCTTTTGTCTTCCAATAAAGAGAAATTTCCTCTAAAGTTTTTCCTTTAGTTTCTGGTAAGAAAAGAATAACAACAAAGAAAATTAGCATGGATAACGAAAAAATACCAAATGGAAAAGAACCATGAAACGTTTCTGTTAAATAAATATTTGCATTTAATAGAGGAAAGCTATAGATTATTATTCCATCAATCATCCAATTAATCATTCCAGAAATAGAATTTCCTTTGGAACGAATAACAGTTGGAACAACTTCAGAGATATAAACAGTAAGCATAGCACCAACAGATATGGTAAAAAAGAAATTATAAATATAGATAAAATAAGAAACATCAATATTTATTTTTTGTACATATAAGAAATAACTAATAATTCCCTCTGATAAAAACATCCCCAAGGCACCTATCATTAGAAGAACTTTTCTTCCTATTCTATCAGCAAAAATAACAACAAAAATGGCAGCTAATAATCCCGATACACCAATAAAAATACTTTGGAAATAAGCCATATTAGAGCCACCTCTAGATATAGCTGCGAATATATTTTGTGCATAATAGGTTACAGCATTGATACCAGAAAGTTGTCTGAAAATAGGGAAAATAATACATATAAGAAGAGCAAATATCAACCCTCCTTTAATCTTCACTTTTTTTGAAGTATTTTCTTTTAAACGATTATCTATCATTGCAGAATATACAGTATCTACTTTCTCAGGAGAATCTAAAAATTGAGAAAGTATTTTTTTAGCTTCTAAATCTTTATGTTTCATTATGAGCCAACGAGGACTTTCAGGAAGTTTGGTAAAAGTTAAAAACATAACTATTAAAAATAAAATTTCGATAAAAATTAAAACTCTCCATCCAACATTGATATTCCATATTAAAGAAAAATATAATTCAAATAGATATGTTATGGTATAACCAAAAATAAGACCTAGAGCTAAGAAAATTTGTCTTACTGCACCCGTTCTTCCACGTTTGGAAGCAGGAGATACTTCAACTATATAAATAGGAGCCGCTACAAAAATAATACCTACTGAAATTCCAAAAATTATTCGTCCTAAATAAAAAATAGAAAGAGAATAAGAGAAACTTACTATGAATAAACCTAAAATACTAATTAGTATTCCTAAAAGCAAAGACTTTTTTCTGCCAAGAAAATCTGTCAAATAGGCTGCAGAAAAACTACCAAAAAAATTTCCAATAAGTGATGCTAAAACTAGTTTACCAACTTTATCTGGTTCTATTTTATAAAATTCTTGAATATATTTGATGGAACCAGCTAAATTAGAAGTATCATAACTAAAAATATAACCAGCTAATCCAATGATAGATGCTATGACATATATATTTTTTTTCATATTATTTTACACTCCTGTATT
>CAMTIW010000109.1 GCA_947072665.1 uncultured Fusobacteriaceae bacterium
ACAACTATAGTTGTTCTTCCCTTACAAAGGTCATTTAATGAATTCTGAATTAAGTGTTCAGTTATATTATCCAGTGCTGAAGTCGCTTCATCTAGTATTAAAATAGGAGGGTTTTTAAGAAATATTCTTGCTATTGAAACTCTCTGTTTCTGTCCACCTGAAAGTTTTATTCCTCTTTCCCCTACTTCAGTATTATAACCATCTGGCATATCCAGTACTAAATCATGAATATTAGCTTTTTTAGCTGCATCAATTATTTCATCATCTGTTGCCCCTGTCTTACCAATTGCTATATTTTCTTTAATAGTTCCTGTAAATAGAAAAACATCCTGTTGAACAATTCCTATATTTTTTCTTAAAGAATCTAACTTGATTATATTTATATTTTTACCATCAATTAAAATTTCTCCATCTATTAGTGGATAAAATCTTGGTATTAGATTGCATAGTGTTGTTTTCCCTCCACCAGAAGGTCCCACTAATGCTATCATTTTCCCTTTTTCTATTGTTAAAGATATATTTTTTAGAACTTGTTTTTCTTCATGATTAAAAGAAACATTTTTAAACTCTATTTTTCCTTCCACATGCTCTAACTCTAAATAAGCATCTTGGTCTTTTTCTGTATCTTCATCAACTATTTCTACAAACCTTTTAAAACCACTCATTCCACTTTGATATTGTTCTACAAAGCCTATAAGTCTTTTTATTGGCTGAGCAAAAATTCTGGTATATAATAAATATGCTAAAAAATCACCTATATCTATTTTTCCAAGATATGTAAATGCCCCCCCTAATGCCAAGACTATATAATCTAACATGTCCATGAAGAATCCAACCCCAGCAGTATATTCTGCCATTACTTTATAAGCTTCTTCACTGGATTCTTTAAATTCAACATTACTAATTTTAAATTTTTCCATTTCATTTTCTTTATTCACAAAAGCCTTGGAAACTCTTATACCAGAAATACTATTTTGTAAGCTTGAATTTATTTTAGAAGTTTTTTCTCGTCTTTTCATAAATGCAGCTAACATTTTTTTTCTTTTACTCATACTAAAAATAATCAAAAATGGTAGAACACAAAAAATTGAAAGTGTCAAAATTATATTTATTTTAATAAGAATAATAAATGAACCTATCAACATTATTCCAGATATGAAAAGATCCTCTGGACCATGATGAGCTAATTCAGAAATATCTTGTAAGTCATTTACAATTCTTGACATAATACTACCAGTTCCAGTATTATCAAAATATTTTATAGGTAGATTTTGTAGATGTTTATAAATATCACGTCGCATATCTGCTTGCATTCTAACACCTACAAGATGACCCCAATACTGCATAAAATATGCACAAAACATCTTAACTATATATATAACAAAAAGACCAATTGCCATTATAAAAATAATATTATAATCTTTATTTGGTATTGCACTATTTACAATATTTCTTGTCATCATAGGATAAACTAATTCACAAGCTGCTGAAACAGTAGCCACTATAAGGTCTAAAGTAAATAATTTTTTATATGGTTTATAATAACTTATAAATTTTTTTATCATTTTTTTATTTTTTCTCCTTTACTATTTCCAATCAATCAGGATTGTTATTCAAAGGAAATTTCACTTTTTTAATTCAAATTAAATTTGACCATTCTTTAACTGTTATTGGAAATTTTTTTATTTGAATATCATCAATGTAAAAAGTTGGGACAACTTCAAAATCCCACTCTGAAACTTCCAAATTTAATTTTTTATGAGCTTCTTTATACTTCCCATCTAAAAGACATTTTTTAAAATATTCTTCATCTATACTTAATTCTTTTGCTATTTCTACTAGTATATTTATATCACCTATATTTTTATTTTTTAACCAATAGCTATCCATTACCAAATCTATGTATTCTTTATCTTTTTTAAATTCTTTCGCTATCTCTAAACCCTCAAAAATTAAGGCCGTTCTAGGTACAGGAGATACTCTTGGAAAATTTATTTCGATATTTTCAAGTTTAGATATAGGCATTATATTTTTGGTAAAATAATTAGCTCTTTCCTCTGTTACAGGTTTTTCAGCATTAGGTATAGGATTTAATTCATATGGATACCATTCAAATTCTATATCTTTTGCTTTTTCCTTTAAAGCTTTCCACATTACTTTTTCTGCTACGTAGCAGTACGGGCACACGAAATCTAAAATAACTTTAATTTTCATTTTATTTCCTCCTTCTTCTTCTCAATATAATTTATATTCTATAACGTTATAATTATAACATATTTAATCTAATAACATTGGATATTTTTATAAAATAATTTTATATCTAAGTATATTTTTTTCAAGTTGATTATGATAATTAGAATCAATATATATTCCTTTATTTTTTTTTATTATTTTTTTTGATGCAATATTATCATGATTGCAGGTTATTAAAATTTCTTTTAATCCTAATTCACTAGCAAATTCTAATCCATATATTAATAATTTTTCACCGAAACCTTTTTTTCTATACTTGGAACTCACATCATAGCCGATATGACCTACATATCTTTCTAGTGTTAATGTTCCTAATCTATGTCTAATACTTATACTACCTATAAATTCTTTATTTATTTCATCAACTAACCAATATGTTGTACTAGGAGCCCAGAAATCTATTAATTCTTTATATTTTTCACTCTCCATTAGTTCCATATCTAATATATAGTTTTCTTTCCTATTTTCAATATCTTTCGCTAAAAATATATCTCTAAATCCTTCTAATTCCAATTTTTTTAGAGATAAAATATATGAGTCTATATATATTAAATTTGGTTTTACATATTTCATCGCTTCACAACCTTTATTTTTATGATTTATTTATCTGTATGTATATCCATTTGAGGAAAAGGAATACTGATATTAGCTTTATCTAAAGTAGGTTTTATTTCGTTTAATATCAATTTATAGATATGCCAATAATCTTCATTATTACACCAACCTTTCAAAGCAATATTTATAGAACTATCAGCATATTCTTCCACATGAGAATATACAACTGGTTCAGCTAAAATTCCAGGAGTATTACTTAATAATTCTTCCAATACTTTTCTAGCTACTTCTATATTGTCATTGTATCCAATTGAAATAATAAATTTTAATCTTCTAACAGGAGTCTTTGTGAAATTTATAATCTTATTTGAGACTATATTTCCATTAGGAATCAAGACCAAGTCATTATTAGATGTTCTTATTGTTGTACAAAATATATCTATTTCATATACATAACCTCTATGTCCCGAAATGCTAACTTCATCCCCTACTTTATATACTTTAAATATAATTAGCATAATTCCACCTGCAAAATTTGCTAGATTATCCTTTAAAGATAAGCCAATTCCAATCCCTAAAGTTCCAAAAAAAGCCAATAAACTACTCTCTTTAACTCCTAAAATCAAAAGACATAGGGTCACTAATAAAATATGAAGTCCTATATTAAATATAGAACCTAAAAAACTTTTTAAAGATTCATCCATTACACTATCTTTTTCAGATGCTTTTTTAAATAATGGAAGAATTTTTTTTACTATTTTTAAAGTTATAAGATATATAGCAATACATATTAATATTTTTATTATAAAAAAAATCATTTCAACTGTGAAATCAACAAAATATTTTCTACTTAAAATTTTATTAGTTACTTCTTCATAAAAAGAATTTTTATTTTCTAACATAGTTCACTCCTCAATTTTCATTATTAATTATAAAATACTAAACTCTATATTTTTTTAAATTTTTGTTAACCAAAATTAAGGTTACTACACCTGCAATAATATCACAAATAGGCTGTGATAGCCATACTCCATCTAATCCATATATGTTTGATAAAATTATAATAAGGGGTACAAGTAATATTACTTGTCTTAAAAGGCTTAAAAACATTGCATCTTTAGCCTTTCCTATTGCTAAAAAATAATTACTACCTGCCATACCGAAGCCTATTATTGGCATTGCCATTAAATAAATCCTCATTCCTCTTATGGATATAGACATCATTTCTGGATTTTTATTAAATAATCCCACTATATTTTCTGTGAATATTTCTATAAATATTAATGCAATAGCAAAAATAGCAACACCTATAAAAGCAGACATTTTATATGCTTTTTCTACCTTTTCAAATTTTTTAGCACCAAAATTATAGCCGATTATAGGTTGAGCACCCTGTGAAATTCCAAAAACTGGCATAAAACATAAAAGTGCAACTGCATTCACAGTAGCCATAGCTCCTATTGCTAAATCTCCACCATGGGCTTTTAGTGCATTATTATTGATAACTTGAACTAAACTAGCAGAAAGTTGCATTGCAAAAGGAGATACTCCTATAATAAAGATTAATCTTACTATTTTTCTATCTAAAAAAAGGTTCCTTTTTTTTATTTTTAAATTTGAATATTTGCATCTATAATATACAAAAGATAAGACAGCAGTCATTATTTGAGATAAAACTGTTGCATATGCAGCACCTTCTATCCCCATATTAAATTTAAAAATAAATATAGGATCTAAAATTATATTTAAAAGACAACTCAATACCATAATAACAGAAGAAATTTTAGGACTCCCGTCAGCTCTTATAGTAGTATTTAATGCATAACCCAATATATTAAATACTGTTCCCATAAGAATAATCCCTATATATTTTTGTGCATAACCTATTGTTGAACTACTAGCACCAAATGCTATTAATATTCTATCTTTAAATAAAAATCCAATTAATGTTATAATTATTCCCACAATTAAGGAAAGTGTTACTATATTTCCAATTATTTTTTCTGCACTTTCTCTTTTTTTTTGTCCTAACTTAATTGAAATATTAGCTGTTGCCCCTATTCCAATCAACATTCCAAAAGCTAAAATAAGAGTTGTTATAGGCATTGTTATTCCTAATCCCGTTATGGCTAATTCCCCTACTTCTTTCATATTCCCTATAAATATTCTATCTACTACATTGTATAACGCACTTACTAACATACCTATAATCGATGGAATCGAATATTTAACTAAAAGTTTCCCGATAGAATCCTGTTCCAATGTTAATGTTTGTTTCATTTATCCTCCATATTTTATTAGTTCAAACATAGTTCAAGCGGCACATAAAAGAGCAGATAAAAAGTCGCCTTCTTTACCTGCTCTTTTACTCCTAAAAAATTAACATTATTTTTTTATGAATTTAGTTTTATTTATTTTTATTATATCTTTTAAAATTTTAACATCTTCAGAAGTTGAAAATGATATAACTGTTCCTGATTTATTAGCTCTTCCAGTTCTTCCACTTCTATGTGTAAAAGCTTCTGCAGTTCTAGGCATATCATAGTTTATAACATGTGTCACTTGTGGAATATCAAGTCCTCTAGCTGCTATATCAGTAGCTACTAATATTTTAAATTCTCCATTTCTAAATCCATCTAATGCTCTTTCTCTTTGACCTTGAGAAAGATTTCCTTGAAAATGAACTGATTTGAATTTTTTACCTTCTAAAATTCTACTTAAATTCTTAGCCTTATGCTTACTATTTGTAAAAATAATTGTAGAATCTATTTTCTCTTCTAATAAAATATCTACTAATTTAGATTTTTTTTCATCACTTTTCATTTCAATTAAAATATGTTCAATTTTTTTTACAGGTTCTTTATACTCTGTTTCTACTATTATTGGAGCTTTTAAAACCTCAGCTGCCAATGTTTTTATTTCCTGTGGCATAGTGGCAGAAAAAAGTAATGTCTGTTTTCCTTTTGGTGTTTCTTTCATTATTTTTTTTATATCTTTCAAAAATCCCATATCTAACATATGATCTGCTTCATCTAAAACTAATACTTCCAATTTATTTAAAATTAAATGTTTTTGTGTTATATGATCTAAAAGTCTTCCAGGACAACCAACTACAATATCCATTCCTTTTTTTAAGTTATCTATTTGAAGTTTTGAAGAAACTCCTCCATATACCGTACAACTTTTTAAATTTGTTAACTTTGATAATTGTTTAATACTGTTGTTTATTTGTTCTGCTAACTCTCTTGTAGGTGCAATAATTAAAGCTCTCACACCTTTTTTATCTCTATGTCCTAATTTCTCTAAAATAGGTAATGCGAAAGCAGCTGTTTTCCCAGTTCCTGTCTTTGCAAGGCCTAAAACATCTTTTCCCTCTAATATATAAGGTATTGCTTTTTCTTGAATTGGTGTAGGATTTGTATATCCTGCTTCTGTTATTTGTGTCATTATTTCTTTTTTAAATTTAAAATTGTTAAAACTCATTATCACTCCATTTGCTTTAGTATATTTAATCTCTTCATTATATCACTTTTTTTAAATATTGCCTATAAATATAATTTATAGAGAATTCTAGTTTTTGATAATAATTTTATTTTGATTTTTAAGGTTGATATATATATATA
>CAMTIW010000110.1 GCA_947072665.1 uncultured Fusobacteriaceae bacterium
TGTAAATAGTTGACGGCATATAATTCTATACTTTCCTAATATAAAATAAAAAAAATCTTAACCAATATCTCTTAATTATCGAGTATATTAGGTTAAGATTTTTATTTTTAATACTTTATTTTAATTTTAAATTCCTGGAATATAATTTATCATTACTCCTGGACCAATTGGAATTCCTGTATTCATCCAAATTGCCAAGAAAATACTCCAACCTACTAAAAATGTTATAGAGTATGGTAGCATTGTTGAAACCAATGTTCCCAGTGATGCTTTTTTATCATATTTTTGCATAAATACTATTATCATTGCAAAATAAGTCATTAACGGAGATATAATATTAGTAGCTGAATCTCCTATTCTATACGCCAACTGTGTAAATTCAGGTGTATAACCGACTCTCATTAACATAGGAATAAATACAGGAGCTAAAATAGCCCATTTTGCTGATGCTGAACCCATAAATAAATTTAAGAATCCTACTATTAATATAAATCCAATAACTAATGGAATACCTGTGATTCCTGTTGTTTGTAAAAAATCTGCACCTTTTACCGCTAAAATTGTCCCTAAATTTGTATAGTTAAAATATGCAATAAATTGAGCAGCAAAGAAAACTAATACTATATATCCCGCCATTCCTGAAAATGTCTTTGTCAACATATCCATTACATCTGTATCATTTTTTATTGTTCCTATAGATTTACCAAATGCCAATCCTGGAATTGCAAAGAATAAAACAATAATTGGAACTAATCCTGCACCTAAGAAATTTTTTCCTAATACATAGTATAAAGGTATAAACAATATCATCATTATAACAGCTGCTACTCCTGATACTCTCAAAGCTTTTTTCTCTTCAACTGTTACATCATGAAACTCTAATTTTTCAGTTCCATTATATTTACCTAATCTAGGCTCTACTATTTTATTATTTACCAATGTTCCTAATCCTGCTATTAAAAATGTTGAAGCTATCATAAAGAACCAGTTAGCTGTTGGCAATACTTCATATACTGGCGAAAGTATTCTTGCTGCTTCTGTGGAAATTCCACCTAATAACGGATCTATTGTTCCTATTAATAAATTAGCTGAGAATCCTCCTGAAACTCCAGCAAAGGCTGCTGCCAGTCCTGCAATTGGATGTCTTCCAAAAGATAAAAATATCAACGCTGCTAGAGGTGGTAATATTACATAACCTGCATCAGAGGCTACATTTGACATTATCCCTAAGAAAATAACCATCACAGTAACTAAATTTTTAGGTGTGGATAATGCTACCTTCTTTAATAATACCCCTATCATTCCAGATTTTTCTGCAATTCCTATTCCAATTATGGCAACCAAAACTGTTCCCAAAGGTGCAAAACCTGTAAAATTACCTACTAATGACGTGAATATATAATTTATACCCTCTTTTGATACCAAAGATTTAGTAGAAATTACCATCTCTTCTAATTTCATAGTTTTTCTATTTATCCCTACAAAATCTACCGACCATCCCAAAGCATATCCAATTCCAGATATAATTATAACTATAACAGATAAAATTGCGAATAAAGTTCCTGGGTGAGGTAATGCATTACCTCCTTTTTCAATTATGTTCAAAAATCTGTCTACAAAACTTTTTTTTACTTTCTTCACATTTCCCCCTGTTAGTTTAATTTTGTTTTTTTATTATATATCATTTATAGATATATATGTTTCGTTTATTATACATTATTTTAATAGATATGTGAATTTTATTTTTTAAATATTTTATAAAATCATTAAAAAATAAATATAAAACCAATATTTTATAGTATTTCTATCAATAATCCCTTATATTTTTTTACTTTATTTTTATTTGTTTATTTCCAAAAATAAACTTAAAAAACAAAAAAAGAACATATATAAATTAAAAATCAAATGTTATATATGTTCTTTTTTATTTTTTTATATATCAATTTGTTTAACTTCTAAAATTTTAATTTCTAAAAAATCTTCAGCTATATTTTTAAAATTTCCTAGTTCTCCATTTATATAAAACTTTATTTCTCCTAAATCATCTGAATTATTCTTTAAGGCATTTTTATTCAATACATCTAATAATTCCATTGCAGTCTCTTTAGCTGTATCGACTATATTACCTATAAATAGTTCCTCTATATCTTTTTTTATTATAGGATAATGAGTACAAGCTAAAATTAGTGTATCTGTCCCATTTTTGAAAAAACTCAAATATTCTTCCAAAATAAATTTTCTATTTTTAAATTTACCCCAACCAGCCTCTATCATTGGGCATAAATCTTTACATGGAGATTGTATGATTTCTAAGTCCATATTTTTTTTTTCAAGTTCATTTATATACGCCATACTACTTACAGTAAAAGGAGTAGCCAATATTCCTATTTTTTTATTTTTGGTCACTTCAATAGCTGCCTTAATTCCACCTGAAATAACACCAATAACTGGAACTGGACTATTTTTAGATAGTACTTCAAATGCTGCTGCAGTAGCAGTATTGCATGCAATAACTATTGCTTTACATTTTTTTTTCAATAAAAATTTCAAAATTTCTAAACAATGCACTTGAATCTCTTCCTCTTTTTTTTCACCATAAGGAGAGTTTTTATTGTCTCCAAAATATATTATATTTTCTTTCGGTAATAATTTAATTATTTCTTTTAACACTGTTGTTCCTCCAACCCCAGAATCAAAAATTCCTACACTTTTATCATTATCCATAATATCCCTCTCTATAATTTAATTTTTTTCTATTTTCTTTGGTTAATTCTTATTCATGTCCTTTTCATTTTATAATTATACATCAATTTATCAATTTTCTCTTTTTTATTTTTTATTTTTTTATTTTTTATTTTTTGATGACATTTTTTTTCATTTTTGACTTTAAAAATATCAGTTAATTAAATTGATTTTTCTCTATTTATATGATATAATTTAATAGAAAAATATGTACTGTTGGAGAGAGTGGGTAGGAATATCCACTCTCTCTTTCATAAGCATTATTGAAATATTTAAGTGAGGTGAACTATTTGTTATGGAAAACCAATTTATTATTGAAAAAGTTGAAAAAATAATTCTTCCTGTTGTTAAAGAATTAGGATTAGAACTTGTAGATATTGAATATTTACAAGATGGTGGATATTGGTATCTTAGAGTTTTCATTGAAAAACTAGATGCGGATATCAGTTTAGGAGATTGTGCTACTTTGAGTAATCGTATAGATGAAGATATTGATAAACTTATTCCTGAAAAATTCTTTCTAGAGGTTTCTTCTCCAGGTATAGAAAGACCTTTAAAAAAAATAGAAGATTTTCTTAGATTTAGAGGGGAAAACATTAAATTATCTTTAAAGCATAAATTAAACGATAATAAAAATTATTCAGGAATTTTATCTGATGTTAACCAAGATGACATCATTTTGTTAAAAACTGAAAAAGAAATTTTAGAAATTCCATTTAAAGAAATTAGAAAAGCTAATTTACTTTTTGATTTTTCTAAAATTGATGCGTTGGATTAAATATTAATATATAGAATCCGTTATATAAAAAATTAATATATAAAATTTGATGATTATGGGAGGTTGAGTTTTTTGAAAAGTAAAGATGCTAAGATATTTTTAGAAGCATTAGGAGAATTAGAAAAAGAAAAAGGAATTAGTAAAGAAAGTTTACTTGTTGCTGTTGAGCAAGCTCTGCTTGCTGCCTATAAAAAGAACTTTGGAGACGAAGAGAATGTTGAGGTAGAAATCAATAGAGAAACAGGTGATGTTAAAATTTTTGAAATAAAATTAGTTGTTAACAATGAAGTTGTTAATGATGCTGCCCTTGAAATTTCTCTAACTGATGCTTATGAAATAAAAAAGAGAGTTAAAGCTGGTGATACAGTTAAAATTGAAGTTAATTGTGAAGATTTTAAAAGAAATGCTATCCAAAATGGAAAACAAATAGTTATTCAAAAAGTTCGTGAAGCTGAAAGAGAAAATGTCTTCAATAAATTTAAAATTAAAGAACATGACGTAATAAATGGTACTATAAGAAGAATAGATGAGAAGAGAAATATCCATATAGATTTTGATGGACTTGAAGCTTCACTTCCAACTTCTGAGCAATCACCTGTTGATGTTTACAGAGTTGGTGAAAGAATTAAAGTCTATCTTTCTGAAGTTGAAAAAACTAATAAATTCCCTAGAATTCTTATTTCTAGAAAACATGAAGGACTATTAAAAAAATTATTTGAGATAGAAATACCTGAAATTGAAAGTGGAATCATTGAAATTAAAGCTGTAGCTAGAGAAGCTGGTTCTAGAGCTAAAGTTGCAGTTTTTTCTCACGATGAAAATATAGATACCGTAGGTGCTTGTATTGGACAAAAAGGACTTAGAATAAGAAATATTGTAAATGAATTAAATGGTGAAAAAATAGATATCGTAGTTTGGAAAGAATCTATCGAAGAATTTGTTTCAGCTGTTTTAAGCCCTGCTAAAGTTTCATCTGTTGAAATTTTAGATAATGGTATGACTGCTAGAGTTATAGTAGACCCTACTCAATTATCTTTAGCAATTGGAAAAAATGGACAAAATGCTAGGCTTGCTGCTAAACTTACAGGTATGAGAGTGGATATTAAAGTTGAAGAAATAGGGGAAGATATCGGTGAATAACTTATCTTTTCCTGAAAGAACTTGTTGTATTTGCAAAGATAAAAAAGACAAAAAAGAGTTTTTCCGTATAGTTGAAAAAAATGGAAATTATATCTTTGATAATGATCAAAAAGAGCAATCTAGAGGAACTTATATTTGTAAAACTCAAGAATGTCTCCAAAAATTATCAAAACATAAAAAAATAAAAATCAGTATGGAAGAGCTTTTGAAAATGGCTAATCTTTTAAAGAAACATGAAAAAAAAGATTATTTAAATATATTAAAAGCTATGAGAAACTCACAGGCATTATCTTTTGGTATAAATATGGTTTTAGAAGATATTCAACATATCCATTTTATAGTAATGGCAGAAGATATCGGCGAAAAAAATGATAGAAAAATAGTTGCGAAAGCTAAAGAATTAGGAATTCCCTATATTTATCACGGAACTAAAGAACAACTTGGAGAAGTTTTTTCCAAAGATGAAATCACTGTTATCGCCGTTAAAAATAAAAAAATAGCCCGGGGACTCATAAACTAAGTTTATGGAGGTATAATTAATGAAGGTAAGGGTACACGAATTAGCAAAAAAATATAACAGAGAAAATAAAGAATTTTTAGCAATACTTCATGAAATTGGTGTAGATGTTTCATCACATCTTTCTGGTGTTGAAGATGAGGATGTTATAATTATAAAAGACTTCTTTTCTAAAGAGGAAAATCTTTTAGATCTAGATAAAGATAAGAACCTTGAAATCGTTCAAGAACAGTTCTCATCAAAAAATAAAAAAGCAACAAAAAATAAATCAGAAGTAAATGTATTAGCTACTACTCCAGATAAAAATAAATCAAAAAAGAAAAAAGGTAGAAGAGCAGATTTTACAGTAAAAAAAATAGAAACTCCTGTTGACTCAGTAGTTGTTGAAGATGGAATGAGAATAGTAAAAATGAGAGGAGATATTACTCTTGGAAATTTTGCTAATCTTTTAAAAATAAATAGTGGTGAACTTATTAAAAATCTTTTCTTAAAAGGACAAATGCTTACTATTAACAGTCAAATTTCTTTCGAATTAGCTGAAGAAATAGCAATGGAATATGATGCACTGGTTGAAAAAGAAGAAGAAGTTATTATTGATTTTGGAGATAAATTCTCTCTTGAAATAGAAGATAAACCTCAAGATTTAGAAGAAAGAGCTGCCGTTATAACTATCATGGGACACGTAGATCATGGAAAAACTTCTCTTTTAGATGCTATAAGATCTACTCATGTTGTTGAAGGTGAGCACGGTGGAATTACACAAAAGATAGGGGCTTACCAAATAGTTAAAAATGGTAAAAAGATTACTTTTGTTGATACACCAGGTCATGAGGCCTTTACTGATATGAGAGCTAGAGGAGCACAAGTTACAGATATCGCTATCTTAGTAGTTGCTTCTGATGATGGAGTTATGCCACAAACAATAGAAGCCCTGGCACATATTAAATCTGCCAATGTACCTATTATAGTCGCTATTAATAAAATTGATAAAGAAGGTTCTAACCCATTAAAAATTAAACAAGAATTAATGAATCATGGTCTTGTTTCTGTTGAATGGGGAGGAGATGTTGAATTTGTTGAAGTTTCTGCTAAAAGTAGATTAAATCTTGACGAACTTCTTGAAACTATTCTTCTGACAGCTGAAATTTTAGAACTTAAAGCTAACTATAACAAAAGAGCTAAAGGAGTTATACTTGAATCTA
>CAMTIW010000111.1 GCA_947072665.1 uncultured Fusobacteriaceae bacterium
TTTTTAATTTTCATGAAAAAAGTACCTTTCTTTTATCTCATAGCTGAGTAGTTACTATTTATTTTAGAATAGTCCTGATATAACACCATTTTCATCTATATCAATGGATTCTGCTGCTGGAACTTTTGGGAGACCTGGAATATCTATTATTCCACCTGCCATGGCTATTATAAATCCTGCTCCTGCGGCTAATTTAATTTCATCTATCTTAACAGTAAAATCTTTCGGTCTTCCTAATAAGCTAGGAGAATCCGATAATGATTTTTGTGTTTTTGACATACATATAGGGAGTTCTTTATAACCTATATTTTCTAATTTTTCTATCATTTTTGTAGCTTTAATTGTAAATGAAACAGCTTTTGCTCCATATATTTCTTTGGCTATTTTAATAATTTTATCTTTAATAGGTAATTCTAATTCATAAAGTGGCTTATAGTTATCCTCTTTTTTCTTTAAAACTTCTAAAATAAGTTTAGCTAACTCCTCTCCACCTTCTCCACCTTTTTCCCAAACTTCACAAAGAGCTATATCTACATTTTGTTTTTTACAATGTTCTTTTATTAGTTCTATTTCTTTTTCAGTATCTGTTAAGAATTTATTTATTGCTACAACTACTGGTAGCCCAAATTTATTCATATTTTCTATATGCTTATCTAAATTTTCTATTCCTTTAGTCAATGCATTTAAATCTTCATCTTTAAGATTTTTTCCTCCACCATGATGTTTTAAAGCTCTTACAGTTGCAACAATTACTACACAGTTAGGATTTAAATTTCCTTTTCTGCACTTTATATCTAAAAACTTTTCGGCACCTAGATCAGCAGCAAAACCTGCTTCAGTTATAGTATAATCAGATAATTTTAATGCCATTTTTGTAGCTAATATAGAATTACAACCATGTGCTATATTTGCAAAAGGTCCACCATGTATGATAACTGGTGTATTTTCAATCGTCTGAACTAAATTAGGTTTTATTGCTTCTTTTAAAAGGGCTGTTACTGCACCTTGAATATTTAAAGAACTAATTTTTAATGCCCCTCCAAATATATCATAACCAAAAACTATATTTCCAATTTTTTCTTTTAAATCCATAAGGGAATTAGATAGACATAATGTTGCCATTATTTCAGAAGCAACAGTTATTTGAAATGAATCCTCTCTAGGTATTCCATTTTCACTACCACCTAATCCTATAACTATTTTTCTTAGCGCTCTGTCATTCATATCTACAACTCTTTTCCAAGTTATCTTAGTAATATCAATATTTAATTTATTTCCTTGCTTTATATGATTATCTAAACAAGCTGACACTAAATTATGTGCAACACCAATTGCATGAAAATCTCCTGTAAAATGAAGATTTATATCCTCCATTGGTAAAACTTGAGAGTAACCACCACCTGTTGCCCCACCTTTCATTCCAAAAACAGGTCCTAGAGATGGTTCTCTCAATGCTGCTATTGATGATTTCCCCATTCTATTTAAAGCTTGTGTAAGTCCTACTGTAACTGTTGACTTCCCCTCTCCTGCAGGTGTAGGAGTTATTGCTGTTACTAGAATTAATTTACCATTCTCTTTCTTTTCTAACTTTTTTAAAAGAGAAAGTTCTAACTTAGCCTTATACTTCCCATATGTTTCATAGTCCTCTTCCGAAATATTCAAAATTTCTGCTATTTTAGTAATAGGTAAAAGTTTTGTTTCTTGTGCAATTAAAATATCTGTTTTCATTGTATTTTTCCTCCCTTTAAAATATACAAAAAGAGAATATTCAAATTTTGAATACCCTCTTTTTTTATTACATTTCCAAATGTCCAACAATTCTTAATTTCCTAGAATTCTATTGTAAAGTGAATCTGTATTTATTTCTTCTTTTATTTTAATTGTAGAATTAAAATCTTGATTTAAAACACCTAAAATTCCATTATTATATTTCTTCTCTTCTTCCAAGGATATTTTTCCACTTCTTACTAAAAATTCTCTACCTGAAGAAGATATTAATCCCGTTTTTGAATTTAGCTTTTGATTTATTAAAAGTCCATTTTTTATATTATAATCAATAAAATCAAATTTTTGTGGTTTATATAAATCTCTTGAGATTAATTTGCTATAAAACTCTCCCCATATTGGTGCTGGGCCACTTCCACCTGTTAAATTTCCTTTAATAGGCTCATTATTATCATATCCTAAATATATTGTTGTTACATATTTAGGAGTTATTCCTGCATACCAAATTGTTCTATTTTCATTGGTAGTTCCAGTTTTTCCACCTTGATCTATTGGATTTCCTTCCTTATCTTTCACTGCTGATCTTCTAGAAGTACCATTTTTAACCGAACTTTGTAACATATAATTAATCAAACTAACTTCCAATGTATCATATTTTTTTTCTTTTTTTATCTCATTTTTATAAATAATATTTCCATGCTTATCTTCTATTCTTGAAATAATAATAGGTTTTACAGAGTATCCACCATTAGCAAAAAGAGCATATGCTTGTGCTAATTCTAAAGGTGTCCCCTCATAAGAACCCAATGAGGCAGTTAAATTATTAGGAAGATTAAATTTAACTCCAAATTCAGAAATAGTTTTCTTTAGAGCTGGAATCCCTACTTTCTGAAGTAATTTTATAGATACTGTATTCAAAGATCTATCCAGTGCTTCTAATAGTGTAACATTACCATAATATTGATCATTATAATTTCCAGGTTCCCATTTTCCAATTTTTATTTTAGAATCATCTATTACACTATTCATCTCTAGACCATTTTCCAGTGCTGTAAAATATAAAAATGGCTTTCCTGAAGATCCAATCTGCCTTCTCGCCATTGTACCTCTATTAAAATTACCAGTTTTATAACCTATTCCACCAATAATAGCTATTACTTCTCCAGTTTCAGAATCAATTGTTGCCATTCCTGCTTGAAGATTTTTTCTTGACTTTAATAATTTGTTTTCTTCAAAAACTTCTTTAGCAACCGTTTGAATCCCTTTATCTACAGTTGTATATATTTTTAAACCTTGATTATATATTTGTTCTTCTGTAAATAATTTTTCTCCTTCTTTATCTTTTTCAGTTTTTAAAAAATTAACTACTAAATCTGTAAAATCAGGAACATTACTTTCAGTTCTATTTTCTCTTTCATAAATTAAAGTTGTTGTGGATAAATCAAGTTTTTTTAAATCCATTTCTTTTTTGTAGATTAAAAACTTATTATTTATTGCTTTTTCAAACTCTTCTTGAGTTATTACACCATCTTTTTTCATTTCTCTGATTATTAAATTTGTTCTTTTAAGAGATTCCTCTAAATGTTTTCTTGGATTATATTTTTCTGGTCTATTTGGAATTCCTGCCAACATTGCAGCTTCTGCAATATTCAAATTTTTTACATCTTTTCTAAAAAAATGTTTAGCTGCTGATTGTATTCCATAAGAACCACCACCAAAATATATTTCATTCAAATATTTTTCTAATATCTCTGATTTAGTATACATACTTTCAATTTCAAATGTAATTAAAATTTCCTTTATTTTTCTAGAAAGTTTTTTCTCATTTGTTAAAAAAGCATTTTTTGCTAGTTGTTGTGTTATTGTACTCGCACCCTGTACAGCTCTTCCTTCTATTAAGTTTGCTATTAAAGCACCTGCATTTCTCCTGATATTTATTCCATTATGATTATAAAAATCTTTGTCTTCTATAGATATAAAAGCTTTTTTCACATTATCTGTAACCTCTGATATTTTTACAGGTTCTCTTTGTTCTCTATAAATACTATCAATTAAAACACCATTTCTATCGTAAATTTCAGTTGGAATAGGAGAATTATAAGTTGATACTAATTCTTCTATATTAGGTAATTCTTTATAATTTTTATAGATAAAATTAAAACTAACTCCACCTACTACTACACACATAACAAATATAAATCCAATAAAAATTTTAGCTGCTTTTTTCATTTTTCAACCTCTTTTTCCATTTTCTATTTAATTATTTATTGTCTTTTTCCACTTTTCTTTTAAGTTGTCCACAAGCACCATCTATATCTGTTCCTTTTGTTGTTCTTATGGATACATTAACTTTTCTTTTCCCTTCTAATATTGAAAGGAATTTTTCAATTTTCTTTTCTGCTGGAGTTTCATATGGTTTTCCTTCAACTGGATTATATGGAATTAAATTAACCATATGGTCAAAGTCATGTACAAAGTTTGCTAAAGCATTAGCGTCTCCTTCTGACATATTTACATTATTCAATAATAGATATTCAAAAGTTATTCTTCTATTAGTTTGTTTTTGATATGCTACTAGTGTTGTGTGTAAGTCTATTAATGGATATGTTTTGTTTATTGGCATAATTAAATCTCTCTTTTGATCAATAGCACTGTGAAGAGAAATTGCAAGTTCCACATGAATTTTTCTCTCTAAAAGTTTTTCAATTCCTGGAATTATTCCAGAAGTTGATACAGTTATCTTCCTTTTTGAAATATTTATTCCTTCTTCATCAGAAAACATCTCTAACGATTTTATAACGTTTTCAAAATTAAGAAGTGGCTCTCCCATTCCCATGTATACAATATTTGTTAAATTTTCATTTTGTTTAATAAGTCTTCTTTCCACTGTATAAACTTGGTTTAATATTTCGCTTAACTCTAAGTTTCTTGCAAACCCATTTATTCCAGTTGCACAAAAATCACAATTTACAGCACAGCCAACTTGTGATGAAATACACAATGTGTTTCTATCTTTTGTTCTTATTAATACAGTTTCAATACTTTTTCCATCTTCCAATTGAAATAAAAACTTTTCAGTTCTATCAACTTTTGAAACTTGATATTTTAATAGATTCAAAAATGGTATATAAGCTAATTCTAAAAGCATCTCTCTATCTTTTAATGATATATTACTCATATCATTAATATCTCTTACGTATTTTTTATGAATCCAGTTATATATTTGTTTACCATAAAATTTCTTCATTCCCTTCTCTACTATAAAGTCCCCTAGTTCTTTTTTTGTTAAATTTAAAAGATTTATTTTTTGTGACATTGTTTCCTCCATGAATATTTAGTTTACTTTATATTATAGCATAATTTTTATAAATCACATTATATTATCTCTATTAAGTTCTCTAAATTTTTATAAAAATACATAATTTTTTATATTTTAACATATTTTTAACTTTCTGTGAAATTATTTTAAAAATTTCCAATCTTTGATAATAGAATAAAAAAATAGAAAACCAAAGTTAATTTTGATTTTCTATTTCATTTAAAACTATATTTAATTATTGGTATTTTTTAAATTTTCTAAAAATTCATCACTAGCTTTATTCCCAGCTAATTTATAAGCATAGAGTGCCGCACCAATGACTGGCTCTAATTTAGGTTCCAATAGCTCATAATTTATATTATAACTATCTAAATGTTTTCTTAAAGGAACTAAAATAAGTTCCTTTGCTTTAAAAACTCCACCTGAATAAGATATTTTTATCTTATTTTTAAATTCCATTTTACTTCTAACACCTTTAACCATAAGTGCTATTTCATATGCTGCTTCATTCATTATCTTCACTGCATCATTATCACCTAATTTTGCAGCTTTAGAAACTAGTTCGGATAAAGTAGCTATTTTCGTTCTGGATAATTTCCATTCATTATGAATGATATCAATTAAATCAAAATCTTTTTTTAATTTCAATTTTTCACAAATTAATTTATATAAAAAACCTTTTTCACTTCTCCCATCTGATTGCTTTCCAAAAGCTTCTATCCCTTTTTTCCCAATCCAATGAGCCGACCCTTCATCACCACAAATATGACCCCAACCACTAGCTCTTGCACTTTGATTCTCATCATTTTGTCCATAAGCGATAGCTCCTGTTCCAGCTACTAAATTTATTCCACTTTCACATTGTAAACTTCCTGCCCAACCTGCTACAACATCATTTCCACAAGTATAATTGGTGAAATATTCTGAGACTACTTCTAATATTTTTTTGTCCCATGCTTCTATCTCTGAATAACCTGGTATTCCTAGAAAACTATTTTTAATTTGCTCTTTTTTTATACCTTTTTTTAATGCTTCATCATAAAAATCCTGAAATACTTTTCGCATACCATCTTGACCAACTTGCTCAATATGACAAGTTTTTCCAATATAACTCATTATTATTTTTCCTTTTGAGTCTATCAGACAAAAACCCGTTTTTGTTCCTCCACCATCCACTCCTAAAAAATACATTTCATCCTCCTAACTTACAATACTATTAGCCAATTGTAATACTAAAAAAAATTAGTAAAACAAAGGCTTTTTGTTGAT
>CAMTIW010000112.1 GCA_947072665.1 uncultured Fusobacteriaceae bacterium
TGTAAATAGTTGACGGCATATAATTCTATACTTTCCTAATATAAAATAAAAAAAAGACACATGAAATAAAATTTTCATGTGTCTTTTTTTATGCCTCTATTTTTTCAAATAATTTAAATAAGAAATGTTTTCTTACATAAGAATAAAATTCGGCTCTGTTTTCTATTAATTTCATTCCTTTATTAGCTTTTTTAAAATCTTTTCCAATTTCTCTCAATTTCATCTTATTTTTTTTTGTTTTTCCTTTTTTTAATACTGTAAACAAAATATAATCTAGTTCCTCATCTTGAGAAAAATTTACAGCTGTATTTTCTGAATGTTTCATATGTGCTCCTTAAAATTTATTAGTTTCTTTATATTATAACCTATAAACTTAAAATTAGGTACTTATTTTTCAATAATTTTTATTATTATTTAAAAGGTTAACTTTAATCTTTATAGTATAATAATATAACGGTTTTTAATTATTTTTTATAGATAGGTTTTTATTAAATTCAAGAAAATAATAAAATTAAAATTTAATTTCAACTATATTCATAAAATATTTAATGGACATCTTCAATTCAAAAAAACAATTAATCCTAAGTATGATTTAAATCCTTTCCTTCCATTCATAAAAATTGCACTAGAATCATCCACAGATATTCAAGGAAATTTAATTTTTTTAAAAGATAAAAAATTGTTTTTTAATAGTAATAAAACAAGTTTTATTCAATATGCAGATATTAAAAATTTATATGTTGTAATGGGAGATCCTGTTGGTATTATAGATGATTTCCCAACACTAATTAATGATTTCATAAAATATTCAAAAATATCTAAAAAAAATCCTATTTTTTATGAAGTTAGTAAAAATTATCTAAGTTACTATTTAGATGTAGGTTTTCATGCTCTAAAACTAGGAGAAGAAGGCCATGTTAATCTTAAAACTTTCAATTTATTGGGCTCTGAAAGAAGTTCACTTAGGAATAACTATAATAAATTTATAAAAGAAGGCTATACAGTAAGAATTATTCAAGGAGAGGATAGAAATCAATTATTTCCAGTTTTAAAAGATATTTCTGATCAATGGCTTAAAAATAAAAATTCTCATGAAAAAAGTTTTTCTTTAGGAAAATTTGATTTAGAATTTTTACAATATTTCCCTATTTTTATTCTTGAAAAGAACGAAACTATTTTAGCATTTTCTACAGTATTTAAAACTAAAAACAATTATCTTGGTGGACTTGATCTTATTCGTTATTCTGATAATGCTCCTAAAAATACCATGGAATTTTTAATATTAAATTCTATATTTTGGTTTCAAAAAGAAGGATATGAAAAATTTAGTTTAGGAATGGCTCCTCTTTCAGATTCCTTGAATATTGAAACATATTCTTTGTGGAAAAATTTGGAGAAACTTGTATATGAACATGGAAATTATTTTTATCACTTTAAAGGTTTACGATTTTTTAAAGAAAAATTTAAGCCTACTTGGGAATCAAGATACCTTATCTATCGTGATAATTTAACTCTTCCATTAGTTCTTAAGAATATTTTTTCTTTAATTTCTAATAAAAAATAAAAAAAAAGAGTTAGATTTATCTAACTCTTTTAAACCAATTACTTAGTTTTGATGTTTGAAGCTTGTGGTCCTTTTGGTCCTTGAGTTAAGTCGAAAGTTACTTCTTCTCCCTCGTTTAAAGTTTTGAAACCATCTTTTTGAATTTCAGAGAAATGTGCGAATACATCTTTCCCGTCCTCAGCAGTTATGAAACCAAATCCTTTATCTTGATTAAACCATTTTACTATTCCAGTCATATCTAAACCTCCATTATTTTGTTTTCAGTGAATTATAAATTTCTAATTAACTAAATAATAATGAGGAAAAATTTCATCTATTATTACTATATTAACAACACTATTTATAAACAACCAATAAGTAATAATATCATACTATCAATATTAAAGCAATACTTATTTTATTGATTTATTAAAACATATTTTTTATAAACTTTTTTATAATATATAAGCGCTATGATAAAAGTTACAAGTTCACTACAAGAATAAGCTATCCATACTCCTGTAACTCCCATAAATATTGGTAATATTTTTATAAAAAATATTACCAATATTAAACTTCTTAAAAGATTTATAAGAGAAGAAATTTTATTAAATTCGATGGATTGATAAAAACTACTAAACTTTAAATTTAATCCTAAAAATATAACTCCTGAAAAAAATAATGGAAAAGCATTTTTAGCTAATTTTATTAAGGGCTGATTTTCATTATTAAAAAGCATAATTATATTTACTCTAAAAATCACTAATATAAAATAAAATATAATTCCTGAACTAATTATAATTTTTGTTCCCAAATTTAGAGTTTCTCTTACTCTAGATAATTGATTTGCTCCAAAATTACTACTAACTATTGGTTGAGAACTCTGAGCTATTCCAGAATATATAAGATAAAGTAAAAAATTTACATTTACTATTATTCCATAAGCTGAAACTCCTAAGTTTCCTAAATATTTATAAAATTCTGCATTGGATATAAAAATAACTGTACCTAATGATATTTCATTAATAAAACTTGGAAGACCTATTCGCCCTATTCTAATAAGTATATTAAAATCAAAAAAATTCTTTTTTAATTTTAAAGTATTCTGAGGTAATCTAAAATGAGTTAATAAAATTAATAAACCTAAAAATTGTGAAATTGAAGTTGCTGCTGCTGCACCTGTCATTCCCCATTTAAATACAAAAATAAAAATATAATCTAAAATTATATTAGATAAACTAACAATAATAAGGTAGTACATGGGTAGTTTAGGATTATAGTCATTTTTTATAAAATTAGTTAAGATATGAGGCATTATATAAAAAATTATTGTTTTTGATACAACTGCCACATAATCTTTTACCATTGGAATAACTTCCCCACGAGCACCTAATAAATATACTATTTTATCTAGATTTAATGTAACTGCTATTGAAAAAAATAAACTTAAAAATATCCCAAAATAAATACAAAGAGTAAAAATTTTATTTTTCCCCTCTTTTTTTCCTTTTCCTATATCTAATGCTGCTGCAGTAGCACCTCCAATTCCCAAAAACATTCCACAAGCAACCATGGAAAAAATAGGAATAGAAATATTTAAAGCAGCAATTCCTAAAGAACCTATACCTCTCCCTATGAAAACTGTATCTATAAATATTAATAATCCATAAGCTAAAGTTCCTGCCACACTAGGAAAAAGATATTTAAAATAATGTTCTCTTATTTCCCCTTTAAGTAAATTATTTTTCATATTACCCCTCTAATACTAATTTTGAAATTTATATTTATCAATTATTTTGATCCAAAGATTTTCTTTTTCTAATATATATTTTATAAATTCTCTAACAGCTCCATCACCACCATTTTTCTCAGATATAAAATCTACGATATCTATTACTTCAGAAGCAGAATCTTTAGGTGCTCCAGATAATCCTGAAAATTTAATAGCACCATAATCATTTAGATCGTCTCCCATGTAAGCTATACTTTCAGGACTTAATAAATATTTTTTACAAAGTATTTTAAGAACCTCTACTTTATTGTGTACCCCTTGATATATATCTGTTATTCCCAATTCCTCAGCTCTTCTTTTTACTATTTCACTTCTTTTACCTGTAATAATAAAAATTTTAATTCCTAAATTTATAGCTCCTACAATAGCTATTCCATCTTTCACAGAGAATGCTTTTATCTCCTCACCACTGTTACTTACGTATAATTTCCCATCTGTTAAAGTTCCATCAACATCTAAAGCTATTGCTTTTATTTTCATTATCTCCTCCAATCTTTTTATTTTCTTTCATTATACCATATTTTTTCTATTTTTCATTTTTGTTGAATTCTAGTTTAAATAATGTTAATATTAAATACAATAATATATTTTTTATAATCAGGGAGGAAATTTTATGTCATTTGAAGTTATTAATAAAATAAGTAAAAATTATTCTAAATACGCAACTATTTTTTTTGAAAACGAAATTGAATTTTGTGACTATATGTCTTCTGAAACTCGTGAACTTATTACAGCAATTATAAAAAAACAAGAATTCACAGGGAAAATAGGTGAAAGCTTATCTGCTTCTTATTTAGATAATGGTATTCTTGTTGATATTATTTTTATTGGTGCTGGAAAAAAAGAAAAATTTAATAAAAAAGAATATAGGATAAATATTTTCAATAGTTTAAAAAATTTAAATGGTGAAATTTTAATATCATCAAAAGAAATTTTATTAGCTGACGCCAATATTTTGTCTGAGGTTACTTCTCATATAAATTATGATTTTGATAAATATAAAGATAAAAAGAAAAATAAATTTTTAAATCTAACTTTATTTAGTGAAGATTTATCTGATATCTCAGAAATAAAAATCTTAAATGAATCTATTATTTTAGCTAAAAATTTAGTCAATGAGCAGGCTGAACTTATGACACCTAAAAAACTTTCAGAAATTGCTTTAGAATATGGAGAAAAATCTGGTTTTCAAGTAGAAATTTTAGATGAAGCACAAGCGTTAAAATTAGGTATGCATGCTTTTTTAGCTGTGGGTAGAGCTTCAATAAATAAACCTTTTGTAATAATCATGAGATATTTTGGAGATAAAGAAAATAAGTATGTTCATGGTTTAGTTGGAAAAGGGCTAACTTATGATACAGGAGGTCTCTCATTAAAACCAAGTGATTCTATGCTGGATATGAAGGATGATATGGGAGGTTCAGCTACTGTTATAGGAACAATGGTAGCACTTGCTCAAAATAAGATTAAAAAGAATGTTGTAGCAGTTGTTGCAGCTTGTGAAAATTCGATAAGTTCTAAATCTTATAGACCTGGTGATATAGTTTCTAGTATGAATGGAAAATATATTGAAATTATCAATACTGATGCTGAAGGAAGATTAACTTTAGCTGATGCTATTACTTATATTACTAGAATTGAAAAAGTTTCTGAAATTATAGATACTGCTACTCTTACAGGCGGTATTGTTGTTGCTTTAGGACATACAGCTACTGGAGTTTTTTCCAACAATAAAGAGATGGTTAAAAAATTAGAAACTTCTTCTGAAAATTGGGAAGAAAATTTCTGGCACTTACCTATATATGATGATTATAGAAAGATGATAAAATCTGAAATTGCATCTGTTAAAAATAGTGCTGGAAGATGGGCTTCTGCTCCCAGTGCCGCTGCTTTTCTTGAGTCTTTCATAGAAAATGATATTCCTTGGATGCATCTTGATATTGCAGGAACTGCTTTCTTATCAGAAGATGGAACTTATCATAAGAAAGGTGCTACTGGTGTAGCTATTCAAACTTTATATACATACATTAAAAACTAAAAAAAAAACTCCCTGCTTAAATAATTGTATGGGAGTTTTTTTTATGTTAAAATATGTTAAAATATGCTAAAATATATTATTAATCTTTATATAAAAGGAAGGTACATATGACTGATAACTTTTTTTTGGATCTCATAATACTTCTAACTATTATGACATCTTTTAGATATTTAATTATTTAGGAGAGGTAGATATTATGATTCGATATGCTTGTAATAATATAGACAAAGAACTTGCAATTAGTCTTTGGAAAAATTGTTTTAATGATTCTGAAAAATATATAAATTTCTTTTTTTCAAATCATTATAAATACAATAATTTTTTACTTTATGAAAATTTAGGAGGATTGCATCTAACTCCTTATAATCATTGTTTTTTTTATTCTTGTGAACTTTCATGGTATATACAAGGAGTTGCTGTTTTTGAAAAATATCGACGGAAAGGAATTTTAAAAAATCTTATGCTTAAAACAATAGAAGATGCTAATAAAAAAGGACTTCGAGAAATCTTTTTAATTCCAGCAAATCCAAAAATTTATACGCCTTATGATTTTGAATTTTCTCATATGCTAGAAAAATATTATACAACTAAAAATGAACTATGCGATTTCCTAAAAAATGATGAGTACTCTATTATTGAAATTTTTTCAGACAATTTAGAATTAAATTATCAAAATATATTAGATTTTTATCACAAGAATATGAAAAAATTTAATAGTTTTATAAAAAAAGATTTAACTAACCTTAAACTCTTTCTAGCTGAACTTCATCTAGAAAAAAGTTCTTTTTTTTATGTGAAAAAAAACTCTATATT
>CAMTIW010000113.1 GCA_947072665.1 uncultured Fusobacteriaceae bacterium
TTTTCTTTATTTGAATATATATAATTTTCTATTTCTTCATTATTTAAAATTATCTTTGTGTTACTATGACCTATTTTATCTTTTAATTTTTCCAATGTAATATCATATATATTTTTCTCTCCAGCAGAATAAACTGGTAAAATATATAATTCATCAATTCCATCAAATGCTTTTTTAAATTCTTCTAATAAAAAATTTACTCTGCTATATCTATGTGGTTGAAAAATTCCAACAATTTTTTTTGTCTCTATACTTTTAGCTGCTTGTATTGTTGCTTTTATCTCTGTTGGGTGATGTGCATAATCATCAATGATTTTTATGGACTTATCATACAAAATATCATATCTTCTTTTAGCACCTTTAAAGTTAAAAATTTTCTCTTTTAATTCTTTCTCCTCTACATTAAATTTATTTGCTAAATATATAACAGGTAAAGAGTTTGCTATATTATGATTTCCAGGAACACTCAATGAAAACCTTCCTATATCTTTATTATTTATTACTACATTATAACTTGTTTCTCCATTTTCAACAATGATGTTTTTTGTATAAATATTTGTATCTTGTCTTTTTATAGAATAAGTTGTTATATTTTCTCTATTTTTTATCAAATCTCTAATATTATAACAATCACTACATACTATTATCTCTTTTGTTGTTTGATCCATAAATTTTGAAAATGATTTTTTTATATTTTCTAACGTTCCATGATTCTCCAAATGATCAGCCTCAATATTTGTTATTATCGCATATGTAGGATTCATAAATAAAAAAGAATTATCACTTTCATCCGCTTCTGCAACAAAATATTCTGATAAACCAGGTCTTGCATTAGAACCAATTTCTGGAAGTATACCTCCTACTACTATGGTAGGATCTTTGCTTAATATTGCTGAACCTAACATTGAGCTTGTTGTTGTTTTTCCATGAGTTCCTGCTACTGCTATTCCTATTTCTTTATTTAATAGTTCTGCCAATAGTTCCCCTCTTTTTATTATTTTAATATTTTTTTCCAGTGCATACCGATATTCAGGATTATTTTCTTTTATCGCACTAGAAGCTATTACTGTATCTACTCCTACCATATTTTTGGAGTCATGTTCACTATAAACCGTTATTCCTAATCCTTCTAAATTTTCAGTTACATAACTTCTAGATAAATCAGCTCCTATTACATCATAACCTTTTATTTTCATAATTTTTGCTAAACCACTCATTCCAATTCCATTTATACCTATAAAATATATTTTTTTCATTACTTCCTCCAAATATCAAGCTCTTCAACTATCTCATCCGCTGAATTTTTTTTCTTTAAGCTTTTTACTTTTGAACTCATCATTTCTAATTTTGAATCACTCATAATAATTTCTAAAGCCTTTTCTACTGCTAAATTTGCTTCACTATTTTTATACACATAAGTAGCTGATAATTCCTCCAGAATTTTAGCATTTTCATATTGCCCAACCTTTATTGAGTTATAAGGAATTAAAATAGATGGTTTTTCTAGCTCAATTATCTCGGATATTGTTAGTGCTCCTGCCCTACATAATACTAAATCAGCAGCGGCCATAATATTTATCATATTATTAAAATATGGTTTTATTACATCATTAGTTTTTAGTTTTTCTATTTTTTTTATAAGTTTATCATGATTCTTTTCACCAGTTGCCCAGTAAATCCTCAATAATTTATTTTCATATATTCTATTCCAAGCCTCCATTATGGCTGTATTTATATCTTCTGCCCCTAAACTACCACCTGTTATTAATAATATTTTTTCATTTTCTCCTACCTTCAATCTTTCTCTTTCTTGTTTTCTATCTATTGCTTCAATCTCTTTTCTAAGAGGGTTTCCTGTTACTAAAAGTTTATTCTCATATTTAATCGGAATATCATTAAAGGTTGATTCAAATGCTAAAAAAAGTTTTTTTGAAAATTTATAAAAAATTTTATTAGTAAGTCCTAAATTGGCATTTTGTTCTTGTAAGTATATTTTTTTTCTTAAAATTATACCTGCCAAAATAGTAGGTATAGAAATATAGTTTCCAAATCCTATTATAGCATCTGGCTTCTCATTGTATACTATTTTTATTGCTTTAAATACAGAAGTTAACAATAAAAATATAGTTTTAATAGTTTTAGGTGGAAAAACATCTAAACCTATAAATTTATATCCCAGTCTTGGAACTATTTTATTTTCCATTCTAGACGAACTTCCAATAAAAATAACTTCCACATTTCTTTCTTTTAGCTTATCTGCAACTGCTAATGCAGGGTATATATGTCCACCTGTTCCACCTGTTGTTAGAATAATTTTTTTCATTTATCCTCCGAAATATAATCTTATCATTTTCTTAAATTCTTTTCCTCTTTCTTCATAGTTTTTGAATTGATCATAACTAGAGGTTGCAGGTGAAAAAAGAATAATATTTTTTTGATTTAAATCTAGTCTTTTTTTTAAATCTATAATACAATTCTCAAGAGTTTTTAAATCAAATATTCTTTCTCTTTCAAAAAATATTTTTTCTAATTCTTTTAACATTAAAGAACTATTCTCACCAATTAAATATACTTCTTTAGCATAATCATTTATTAATTTAGCTAACGGTAATAAATTTAATTTTTTATCTTTTCCTCCACAAATTAGTATACAATTTGGATAAGCTTCAAGTGCAAATTTAGTAGAATCTATATTAGTCCCTTTAGAATCATTTATAAAAATTGTTTTATTTATCTTCAAAAAATCTTCTAGTCTATGTTCTATGGATTTTGTTGAACATAAGAAATCTACTAATATCTCATTATCTATTCCAATAATTTTTGCAACTGCCACAACAAACATCATATTTTCTAAATTATGTTTACCTTTTAAAGATAATTTATCTATTTCTATTATTTTAGTTTCATTATATATTAAATTATTATATTTTACAAATATATCAGAATCACTTTTTTCATTATTAGATATTTTTATTTTTTTACTTTTTATTTTTTTTATTCTTTTCATACTCTCTTTATCATCAGAATTTATTATAAAATAATCCTCTTCATTTTGATTATTTGAAATATTAAACTTAACATCGTAATATTCATCTAAATTACTATATCTATCAATATGATCAGGAGTTAAGTTAATTATTAATGCTATATCTGCCTTAAATTCTTTTAAATTTTCAAGTTGAAAAGAGCTTAACTCTAAAACTATATAATCTAAATTATTATTTTCTAAAACAATATCTCCAAAGGCTTTTCCTATATTTCCACATGCTTCAGCTTTTAATCCTGAAAAATTAATAAGTTCTGCTATTTTAGTTGTTGTCGTAGTTTTTCCATTAGTTCCAGTTATTGCTATTATTTTAGTATTTGGTGATTTTTTTTTCAATTCTCTATAACTTAACTCTATTTCGTTTATAACTTCTATCTTTTTCTCTAGTGATTTTTTTACTAATTCAACATATGGAATTCCTGGACTTTTTATAAATAACGATATTTCATCTAAAATTTTTATAGCATCTGAAGACTTCATAGCTGTTTTATCATCTACCAAGATAACATCATAATGATTAATTTCTAAAATTTTTAATGCACTCATCCCACTTATTCCAGATCCAAAAACAATTGCTTTTTTCATTTTTACCTCACAATTTTATTCAATATAAGTATAACCACGGTTTCAATCCGTGGTTATTTTTCATTAAATTATATACCTCTAAGTCTTATCAAACCTAAGGCAATAATTCCAAATATTATAGCTATTATCCAAAATCTCATAGTTACCTTAGTTTCAGGTTGGCCTCTTAACTCAAAATGATGATGAATTGGAGCCATTTTAAATACTCTTTTTCCCCTCATCTTAAATGATCCTACCTGTATAATCACAGACATTGCTTCCATAACAAAAACTGCCCCTATAATAGGTAATAATAATTCTTGTTTTAATAATATTGCTACTGTTCCTAATATCCCTCCAAGGGTTAAGGACCCTGTATCTCCCATAAATATTTGTGCAGGATAAAAATTATACCATAAGAAACCTAATCCCGTTCCACAAATAGAAGCCATAAATACAGTTATTTCTCCAATTCCTATTCCATAATTTAAATTAAGATGTTCGCTGAAAATTATATGTCCAGTAAAGTATGCTATAATTGAAAAAATTAAAGATGCTATTACAACTGGCATTATAGCTAATCCATCTAAACCATCAGTTAAATTTACTGCGTTTGAACTTCCCATTAAAATAATTGCTATAAATATAAGCATTCCAAATGAACCTATATTAATATAATTACTAGGATAAACTGGATTTATTATAGATAAATCTAATATATTTCCTGCATCTGGTTTAAAATAAAGTATAAATATCCACAAAATTAGGGCTATAAAACACTGACCTAATAATTTTTTTTTTCCTGAAAGACCTTTTTTATTTACTGTAAATTTTTTATAGTCATCTAAAAATCCAATTGCAGAAAACAATAATGTAATAAGCATAAGAAGAAGAGTATACCTATTTTCTAAATTTCCTGTGATTAAATTCGTCATTATAATAGTAAAAACTATTAGTACGCCTCCCATAGTTGGAGTTCCTTTTTTTGAAAAATGGGATTCTGGACCTTCAGTTCTTATACTTTCACCGTATTTTTTTCTTTTAAGATATGAAATAAAAGGTTTACCTAATATAATTATCATTGAAAATGCAATAATAAAGGCAATAAAAACTCTTAAATAAATTGATGATAAAAAATTAAACCTGTCCCATAATTTTGAAATAAAATATAACATTCTTTATTCTCCTTGTTGTTTTTAGTCAGAAAAATTTTAATCTTCTAAAATTTCTTCTAGTTTCATCCCTCTGGAAGCTTTTAAAAATAATACTGGGATCTTATCATCTATTATTTTTTTATCAGATAAAAGTTTTAATTCTTTTTTTAATAAATCTCTATCTTCATAATATTTTAATTTAAAATTATCTAATTTAAAATTATCTAATTCTAATTTTTTTAAAGCCTTCTCCATTATTTTACCCAATAGATATATTTTATCAAAATTTAAAGATTTTTTTATTACACTCATATGATATTCCAGTTCATTCTCTCCCAACTCTAACATATCACCTAAAATAGCAACTTTATAATTATTTATATATATTTTTTCAAAGGTTTCCAAAGCTAAATTCATTGATACTGGACTGGCATTATAAGCATCATTTATACAAAGAAGTCCTTTCCAAATAACCTTTTGAAACCTCATTGGAGTTAGATTACAATGAATTAACCCTTGTTGAATCAATTCAATCTCTATGCCTAAGTTTAAAGCTAAACTTATACATATAGCACTATCTATTGCTATATGATAGCCGTTTAACTGAACACTATATTGGTTTCCTTGAAATTTAAAATTCATTCCTTCTGAATTTTCATTGAAATTTGATATTAAAAAATCTCCAGTTTTAAATCCAATTTTATAGCCCTCTAATTTAGATAAATATTCATCATCTCCTGATAAAAAAAGATTTTCTTTTTTTACATACTTCAAAATTTCTGACTTTGCTTTAAATATATTTTCTTTATTTTTTAATATTTCTATATGGGATATTCCAATATTAGTAATAATTGCATAATCAGGTTTTGCCATTTCACATAAAAAATCTATTTCACCTAAATCACTCATTCCCATTTCTAAAATTAAAAACTCACACTCTTCTTTTGTTTTTAAAATCGTGAAAGGTAAGCCTATGTGATTATTGTTATTGCCCTCTGTTTTTTTCACTTTAAACTTAGTGGATAGAATAGAATGTAATATATCCTTGGTAGTTGTTTTTCCATTACTTCCAGTTATCCCTATGACTTTAGTTTCCAATGATTCTCTATAAATTTTAGCTAATTCTTGCATTGTTTTTATCGTATCTTCAACATAAATAATTCTTGAATCAATAATTTGATTTTTTTTTATGTCTGAAATAATTAAACTAGGATTTTTTTTTAATACATCTAATATAAAAGTATTTCCATTATTTATAGCTATAAATAAATCTCCAGCTTCAATTTTTCTACTATCCATCTCTACTTTATTAAAAATTAGCTCATCTAATTC
>CAMTIW010000114.1 GCA_947072665.1 uncultured Fusobacteriaceae bacterium
TCTAAAGCTCCAATCATTTCAATTAACTTTTCCATTTCTTCCATAAAAACTCCTGGGTAACAAAAAAAGACAGCACTTATCCAATCAAAAATTGATTAGATAAGTAACTGTCTCCGACCTTGTTAACTTATTCTAATTGATATACAGTACAGTACAAAAATATTCTTCCTTATTCAAAACCAGCATCCGCCCTTTGTTTCTCATTTGGTATCTTTGTCACCAACTTTTATTCGGGAATAGATTACACTATTCTTTTAAATTTTGCAACTATATTTTTTAAATTTTTATAATTATTTTTTCAGTAGGGGTAATTTCAGTAAATATTCTTCCATTACTACCTTTTTCTATTTTTACTATCACAGAATTATCACTACTAAGAGTTTCTCCTATTTTATTTAGTAATTTCTCTAAATCTTCATTAAATTTTTTCATTCTACCCCCCTTTATTAAACACAAGGTATTTTACGGGGAATAGATTACACTAAACGAATAAAAATTGCAAGTTTTTTTAATAAACTTTAGTATTTCCACTTGTTCCATATTTTATTACGCTATCATTATTTAGATAATAATAAAATGAAGCAATTCCATAATTTTCTTTCTCTTCATTCTCTCTATTTTTTAAATCTAGACTTCCTGTACAAATAAATTTTTCACAATGATTCTTATAATCACTCACCATAAGTGGAGTGGGTAATTCTTTTCTTCTTCTATACACAGTTGAAACTACATATGGTTTTTTATCCATTTCTTTTATATGTTGAATTATTTTTTTTGTTCCTTCAGATCCATGATGTGGAGCTTTAATAATTTTTACTCCATCAAAACATTTTTTATTTAATAATTCTAAAGTTTCATCTTCCATATCTCCTGATAAAAATATCTTAAAATTCTTACCAAAAGATAAAATAAAACCGATAGAATAAATATTTGGTTCCTTTTTTTTATGGTTACCATCCAAGTCCATTCTTATTTGTTCGGAATATGGAGACACTACATCTATTGATAAATCAATACTTTCTGTCACTGTTTTAAATTTTTTCATTGTAATATTTCTAATTTTCTCACTTTTTACTACTGATAAAGAACCTAAATTTTTATTTTTAGAAAACAGATTATTAATAGTTTTCATAAAGTCAATCCCTTCAGTTGCTGGATTAATTATGTCTAAATTAGTTCTATATATTCCTTCAGGTAAATAAAAAATAGTTTCATTTTTTATTAAGTTATCTTGAAAAATTCTGTCAAAACCTTTGCAATGATCATAATGAGGATGTGTCCAACAACAAAAATCAAATTTATCTATTTTTAAAAAAGTTAAAAATTCTTTTATAAGATTCTCATCTTTATTTTCATAAAAATCTACTATTCCACAATAATAATTAACATTTAATTTTGTATCAGAAATTAAAAATATAATACTTTCTCCTTCTGTCTTATAACCTATGACATGAACTTCTATTTTTAAATTTTCTAAAGTTTCTAAAAATATAATATCGTTATTATCCATTTTTACTAAACCCTATATCTCCTATATATTCAAATTCTATCATTTTTTTTGATTTAGCTATACTTTCATGCACTATAATATTATCAAAATCATTTGAAATAAATTTTACATCTTTATTTTCATTATAACTGTATGTGCTCTCAATATCACTTATGAATATTAGTTCTTCTTCAGTTTGATTAAAATTAAATCTTTTCATTCTACACCTTCTTTATTTTTTTAGTCATTTTTATTTTTATACAAAAATTCTTTTGTAACAGCTTTTATAAATAATTTAAATAAATATTCATTTAAATTGATAATTGTTTCATCAATATCTTGTCTTTTATTCCACTTTAATTTTTCAAAATTAAAATATCCATCTATATCCAGAATTACTCTATATGCTGGTTTTATTTCTTTTGTTTTAGGATCTAAGACTTTCCCGTCTTCTATTATTTTTGTATAATTGATGTTATACATATTATCTTTTGTTTTTAGAAGTTGAGTCATTTTTTCGTTTTTGGTTTCAAATTCCTCTTGAAGAGATATTCCAAATTCCTTTCCTTCAAATTCTTTTATAATATCTTCAAAACTATAATAAACATCATATCCTATTTTTCTTAAACCAAATCTTTTTAAGTTAACAGGTTTCATAAATTCTAAAAAAATAGCCATTATTTCTGAAAACTCTTTGACATATGATGAGATACCTTGATATTTTATACATTTCACATTTAAAGATATATAATAATCAGTTAAAAGTAATGTTATCTCATTGCCAAAATCATCTGTTCTTTTAAAACTATGGACAATTGAAGACTCTAATTCTTTTATTGGTAATGATAAACTTTTTTGCAATTCTAATAAATCTGGTTTAAATTCAACTTTAATTTCACTTTCACTACTTTTATTATAATCATTTCCAAATTTACTTAATAAATACTCTTTATGATTTGTAATAAATCTTGTTATTTCGTCTAATATATTAAAATCTACTCTTAAAATCATATCTCGCATTATATTTTCTTTTAAATCACTTCTTGATATCCATTTTTTTATATTATCTAATTCCTTATTCATTTTATTCCTCTTTCTTTATTAAATTTTTATATTTTAATATATCATATATACAAACTATTTTCTTTATATTACTATGATAAGCTGATCCTATCTTTTTCAAATCAAACTCTGCATCATATTCTGAAAAAATTTTTTTTAAAAATTCTTCACATTGTTTAAGTAATTTTACTTTATCTAATTCTTTATTCTTGAAAGTTTTTATAATCTCATCATATTCTACAATTATATCCTTTAAATTATATTTTTTTAATTCTTTTAATTTTAATTTTCCAGATAAAGAAATATCGTTTAAACTTATATCTTTTATACCGAATTCAGATAAATCTAAAAAATATCTAGGATAGTATTTATTATTACCAATTCTTAACATATATTCTTTTTTTAATTCATTTGTATACTTTTTATCTGAGTTAAATAACATATCTTTTGTTACATTATGTGGTGTTGGTATTGTTCCACCTATAACTCCCATATATAATTTTAAATCCTCTATATTTTTAACTTTTTCTATTTCTTTATCAAATGTTACTCCTATTTTTGACTCTGGATCAAATTCATATTTTTGAATAATTTTTCTCATATATTTAATCACTTTTTTATTTGAAGGTATATAATTTTTAATATTATTTAACATATTATAAAGTTTTTCAAAATTATCTGTTTCAATACAATTGAAAATCAAATCAAAATTTTCTTGATTTTCAGTTGTTATATTTATTTCTCTTTTACCAATTAATAATTCTTTTTCTCCTTCTTTTCTCTCTACAAAAATCCATTTTTTTGAAATCTTTTCTAATTCTTCTTTTGATAAAGAAATCGAAAGATCTCTTAATATAGATCTTATGTTTTCATCTGACATTTTATATCCTAAAAATACCATAGGATATTCAGTAAATATTACTATTAATTTTCCTAAAAGATATTTTTGCTTTTCCAAAAATAAATTATAATCTTCTTTAGTTATAATTATACTTTGTTCTTCTGTTACGCATCCATGTATTTTATAAATTTCTTGTGAAAAAGAAATATTTTCACTAATTATTCCCTTTTGTCCAATATAAGATTCAAAGTCTTTATCTGAATCCAATGTTTCTATTAATAAATCATAATTTGTTGTTATCACTCCTGAACTTTTTTTTAAAATTTTTCTTAATGCTACTACTTCATTTGTTTCTATTAAATTTAAATGTTTTTCTTTTAAAATATTTACAACTTCTTCTTTTAAAGCATCTCTAACTCTAAAATCATAAGTATTATCATTTTCTACTTTATATTCTGTTAACCTTTCTTTTAGCATACTTCCAAGCAGAGAATAATCTACTTCATTAGTTCTTTTATTGGCAGAATTATACAATAATTTATTAAATTGGATACTATATTTCTCACAAATTTCTTTTAATAAGGTTTCCCAATCAGGTGTATCTAAATATCTTCTAGAAATACCAGCCCCTATAAAATAATACGGTGTTGGATATTTTTCAAATTCTTCTAATAACTTTTTTAAATCGTTCATTTTAGAATCTCCTTGTAATACTCTATTAATTAGTTTTTTATTTTTTTAACATTTCATTTTTAGCCCACTCGTATTCTTCATTTTTCCAACATACATAAAAAAAATAATTTTGTTTTTTGTTTTTTATTAAAAAATCAGTATATTCTTGAGTTGTAAAAAGTCCTATTAAAACTTCTCCTATTGGATTATTTATTTTCTCTGTTATAATATTTATATTTACTATTTTTTCGTTAATCTGAACATTTATTTTTTTATTTTTTTTAATATTTTAACTATTTTTACACCTAAAATTTCCTCTAAAATATTTCCTAAATTTGATAACTGATAAACGGCTATTGTTATATTTTTACTAATTTTTATTGCTTCTTTAATAGCCCTTTCTACTCTTAATTGATGATTTTCACCTTCAATATAATAATTCATTGTCCCTCCCCAAAATATTTATTTCTTTATCTTAATTTTTTTATCGTCTTTTAAATTTTCTTCTACATTCAATAACAATTCCATGACATACTAAATCTGAATATTCATCTGTTGGAACTATTATATCTTCATATTTCACTCTATCTGGATTATCACTCATTAAAACTATATATTTTTCTTTTCTAACTACTCTTTTTATAAAAGTTTGACCGTTATAAGTCACGACACAAATTTGATTATTTATATTTTTATCATTACAATCTGGATCTACTATTGCAAAATCTCCATCTAATAGAGTGGGAAACATTGATTCTCCATAAACCTCTGCTATAAAAGCACCTTTTGGAAAATCTTCTCCTGGAATAGCTACCAAATATTCTGTTCTGATTATATTTTCCATATTTATGTATCCATTTCCTGCTGCAGCTCTTCCATAAACAGGAAGTTCTATCATTTGGACTTGAGCCATATTTCCTTCTTCACTTTTAGCTTTTTCTTCCAATTTTTTCTTTATGCTATCTGGTGTTTTTTCATAATCTTGCATGTCATAAAATTTTTCAATTTCTTTATCCGAGGCTCCTAGTGCCATTAAAATTTTATCTAATTTATCTCTTGTTCCGTAGTTTACTCCCTTTTCTATATCTGCTATTTGAGTATGAGAAACTCCCGATTTTATACTAACTTGTCTTAAAGAAAAACCCTTATTTTCTCTTAAGCTTCTTAAAAATTTCCCTGATGACATTTTTCACCTCCATTTATTTCTCTTTATTATAATTATAACTTATATAATTTCCTTTTGTAAGTAATTATACTTCGACTTCTCAAAAAACTGTAAATATTATTATTGACACTTTCTTTAAAAAAGTGTATATTACTATTGTAAATACAATTACTTACTAATGAGGTTATATGATTTCTGAAAAAATAGAACTAATTCTAACTGAAAAAAGTATTTCTAAATCAGAATTAGCTCGTAGATTAAAAGTAAAAAGACAATCAATTCACTCTCAACTCCCATATTGGAGTAATGGTGGAATTCCAACATTAAAAACTATCCATTTATGGAGCGAAGCTCTTGGGATAAAGCCTGAAGAATTACTTAAAGAACTGTGTTCGTAAATATATTTACTAACTAACAATTTTAACATCTTTATTTATATTTTATTTAATAATTTGGGAGGGTTTTATGAGAACTGAAAGTGGAAATTCTTTAGCACTTGAAAGATCTATGAATCTTCAATGTCATATTATGACTTTTGAAGAAGCTCTTAGACATGCTTGTGTTATTGATAAATTAGATGACGAAAGAAGAGAGAAGATGTTTGGTCTTATAAAATGGAAGTTTGATATGAATATCCATTTTGATAATAGATTAAGTAAAATATTAGATTTGGATAACTTAGACCAAATAAAAAAAGAGCTTCTAACTCTTCAAAATGATATTAAAAAATTCAATGAAAAATTTGAAAAAAGCTTTGAA
>CAMTIW010000115.1 GCA_947072665.1 uncultured Fusobacteriaceae bacterium
TATAAATATACTAATAATTAGAGAAAAAAAAGATATGAATATTGTTAATAGAGATCCCATTAAAAATTTATAGTAATAGGTTTGTATCAGTCTTCTCCATGAATAATTATAATTTATACTGTTAAAAGAATAGATTATAATTCCCATAATTAATCCAAGTACAATAGCCCAATTTAGTATCTGGACTCCAATCATTACCTTTTCACCACTTTTTTTAAATAGAAAACAATTAATAAATCCATATTTTTTCTTATTGTAACCCATGGTAACCCCCAAATTAGAGCAATTTTATATTAAAAAAAGAATGGAATTCCTCTTTCATCAAATGCTTTTTTTTGTTCACTAAGATATTTTTCAGATAATTTATCAAAACCACCTGTCTCTCTATAATGTTTTATAAAAGAATTAATTTGTTCGCCAAGTTGAGTATCCTCTTGTCTGTATCCAATACCCCAATTTTCACTTTCTTTTTGAAATTGCTCTAAAATAGGCTTTGTAGTATTAGGATTATCTTTCCAATTTTTAATAACAGTAAGTGGATCATATATAAAAGCATCAACTTTACCTTGAGTAACTTCTAAAACAGCTGGTGTCTCTTTATCAAATACAAGAATTTCAGCATTAGGAAAATATTCTGTAGCTACAAGATGCCCAGTAGTTCCTTTTTTTACGGCTATTTTTCTTCCTTTTACGTTAAGATCTGCTGCTTTTTCCACAGGAGAATTCTTATTAACTAGAATGCTAAGATAAGCTTTTGCATATGGAATGGAAAAACTTATAGATTTTAATCTTTCTTGAGTAATAGTCATAGATGATAAAATTATATCAATTTTATTTGTCTTAAGAGATGGAATTAATCCACCATAAGACATATTTTCAATTTTTATTTCTCTATTTAAGTATTTTCCTAAGTCATTGGCCATATCTACAGAAAAACCAGTAGGATTACCTTTTGGATCTGTCATTTCAAATGGAGGGTAAGCGAGCTCCATTCCTACAATTAAAGGTTTTTGAATTCCAATAGCCACAGAATTAGCAAAAACAAAAGACAATAAAATTATACCAATGCTCTTTAATTTAAACATATTATCACTCCTTCAATAAATAAAAAAATTATAATAAAAATATAAAACTAATTAAATGTAATTCTATATTAGGCATTATAATACTATTTCCTTTAAACAGAGATATAAGAATTGCTTTAAAAAAGTTACCTTCTCATTTATGTTATTAGTTTAAATGTTGTAAAAATTCTTAATAAAATAAAGGAAATTAGTAAAAAAATTGATATAAATAAGCAAAAATAAAAATATAAAATAAAGAAATAATTTATTTATTTTTATTAGGGGGGAGATTATGGAATTTATAAGACCATCATTAGAGTACATAGATTCATATTTGGAGGCATATTCATTTTTTGAAAAAGAAAAAAGTATCTTTTCAAGAATAACTGCTGAAGAAATTCGAAGAAATAAAGATACCTATATTAATGGATTAAACAATTTAATAACTGAAAAATATTACGAAGAGAATTCTTTTTTAATTACATCAACAACATATTGGTTAGTTGATATAGATAAAAAAGAATTTATAGGGTATGTAGAGGTTTACCATAGGTTAACTGAAGAGTTATATAATGCCAATGGACATATTGATTGTATAGTGGCACCTCAATATAGGAAAATGGGATACGGAAATAAATTAGGAGCAAAAGGCCTTGAAATTGCAAAGGAATTAAAATTATGTGAAGTTTTAATAAATTGTGATTGCAACAATATAGGTTTAAAAAAAATATTAGAAAATAATGAAGGGATATTTTCAAGTGAATATTATCGTGAAGGAAAAAAAATAGAGAGATATAGAGTGATTTTTAATCATTCTGCACAAAAAATGTGGAGAAAATTTTTAGAGATGTGGTGTACTGATGAATTAAGAGAGAATGAATTTAATTATTACTGTTTTCAATTTAATAAAGATGCAGATGAATTGTCAGAACTTGTGAAAACGGGAATAAAAAAAGCCACAGTAAATCTAGTTTTTTCTTGTGAAAACAAGAATATTATATACCCTAAAGTAGGAGATTTTAATATAGTATTAAATTCAAAAGATGAAGCAGTTTGTGTAGTAAAAATTATTAAGATAGAAAAAAGAAAATATATTGATGTTGATGAGCAGTTTGCCATTTTAGAAGGAGAGGGGGATAAGTCACTTTTATATTGGAGAAAGGTTCATGAAGAAAAATTTAAGAAAGTATTAGAGGAGCATCACCAAAAATTTGATTGCAACTTAGATCTTTATTTAGAAAGATTTAGATTAATGTATAAATAATAATAAAAAATCTACATTGTTTTATACAGTGTAGATTTTTTTGATCTAATAGATGTAATATATGTTTTTCAATAGATGACATCAATATTTTATGATATAATTTTATTAAATATTATTATAATTATCATATTATAAAATTTAATTAATAAATTTGAGGTGGAAATGGAAAATAAATTTAAAGATTGGTTATCAAGTGAATATATAAATGAAAATATAACAAATCCAAATATTTTTGTAGGAGACTTTTCTTATTATTCTGGATTTTATCATAAAGAAAATTTTGAAGATGCCTGTGTTAGATATCTCTTAGGGGATAATGTTACTAAAAATTATAGAGATATTTTTGGTGAAAATTTTGATTTTGATAAGTTATATATAGGGAAATTTTGCTCAATTGCATCTGGAGTTACTTTTCTTTTAGCAGGGAATCAAGGTCATGATACGTCAAGAATTTCAGTATATCCATTTCCAGAAAAAATATTTTCAAATTCTAAAAGTGGATTTAAAAGAAAAGGAAATACTGTTGTTGAAAATGATGTTTGGATAGGAACAGAGGCTCTTATTATGCCAGGAATAAAAATAGGTAATGGGGCAATAATAGCTAGTAGATCAGTTGTAACTAAGGATGTACCTCCTTATTCTGTTGTAGGAGGAAATCCTGCTAAAGTTATTAAATTAAGATATGATGAAAAAAATATTTTGATTTTACAAGAGATTGCTTGGTGGGATTGGCCATTGGACAAAATAAACGAAGGTCTTGATTTTATTCAAAATGGAGATATAAAAAATCTTTATGAATTTTATAAAAAAAATATAATACTTTAAAAAATTAATAAGCTTTCTATACAGTAAATAGATTTTATAATTCATCTAAATTACTATATAGAAAGCTTTTTTTTATAAAGGAAATCTCATTTAATGGGAGAAATATAGATTTCATAGCATTTTGAATTTTTTTATTAAATTGGGTATTTATTCAACAAAATTTGGATTTAAAGTAGCAAAAATTGAAAGAATAAGATATAATAAAACTTTGAGAACAAATTTATAAATAATAAAAACTAGGAGGTAGTTTATGAATAAAGAAAAAGTTTATGGTTTAAAGCAAGAGGGAGTTTTTTCTACTAGAAAAGTAGTTGCAATTGGGATTGGAGCAGCATTATATACTGTTCTTTCAGGAGTAGCTATCCCTATAGGACCAAATACTTCTCTTAGAATTGCAGTAGCACTTCTTACTATATTTGGAGCAATCTTTGGTCCAGTTGTAGGATTCTTTGTTGGATTTATAGGGCATGCTCTTAATGATATGATTATGTGGGGAAGCATGTGGTTTAGCTGGGTTTTTCTTTCAGCTGTAATTGGATTGTTTGCAGGATTCATAAAGTGTGATGAAGATTTTTCAATTGAAAAAGGCTTAGTTACTAAAAAACATATTTTTAAAATGTATGTTTATGCAATATTAGGAATGTTTGCATCAGGTATTGTAGCATATTTAGGAGACGTTTATATTTATGGAGAACCAGCAGAAAAAGTGTGGATTCAAATTATTTTAGCATCTTTTTCTAATTTCATAGTGACTGCAGTATTAGGAATTCCTGTTGTTCTAGGAATAGCATCTAGAAAAAGAAAGCACTTTAATCTAAAAAAGGAGGATTAATAAAATAATAATGTCTAGTATTATAAAAATAGAAAATTTTACTTTTAAGTATTTAAATCAGTCAGAAGCTGTGTTAAAAAATATAAATTTAGATATAAAAAGAGGAGAGAAGGTTTTAATCGCAGGACCAAGTGGTAGTGGAAAATCTACTTTAGGAGCTTGTTTTAATGGTATTATTCCCTTTTCAAAGCCTGGAATGATAAGTGGTAAATTAACAATAAATGGAGATGAACCATATAAAAAAAGTATATTTGAAAATAGTAGAAATGTAGGAACAATTCTTCAAGATCAAGATAATCAATTTATAGGTTTAACTGTAGGAGAGGATGTATCATTCTCTGATGAAAATAAAGCTATAGAAGTAGAAATTATGAAAAAAAATACTGATCAAGCTTTAGAAATGGTTAAAATATCAAGATTTAAAGACTATAGCCCTCAAGAATTATCAGGAGGACAAAAACAATCAGTATCTCTTGCAAGTATTTTAAGAAGTAGTGCAGAAATTCTTTTGTTTGATGAACCTCTTGCAAATTTAGACCCTAAAAGTGGTAGAGATGCTATGAGACTAATTAATGAGATTCATAGAGAGTATCAAAAAACAATAATTATAATAGAGCATAGAATAGAGGATGTACTAGAGCAAGATTTTGATAGAGTTGTAATTGTAGATGATGGTGAAATTGTTGCAAATGATACTCCTAAAAATTTATTTAGAAAAGATATGTTTAGTAAGTATGGATTAAGAGAACCTCTTTATATAGAAGCGTTAAAATATTCAGGTGTAGATTTAGAAACTGGAAGCATTTATCCTTTAGATAAAATTGCAACTGACGAAAATATAGAAAATGTAAAAAAATGGATAGAATCTATAAATATGAAAAAAGCACTTTCGAGTGAAGAGATTTTAAAAGTTATAGATTTAGAATTTTCTTATGATGCTGAAAATAAAATTTTAAATAAAATAAACTTTAATTTAAAGAAGGGTGAAATACTTGGTCTATTAGGAAATAATGGAGCAGGAAAATCTACTTTATGTAAAGTTATTGTTGGTATAGAGAAAGCAACTTCAGGAGATATAACTCTTTTAGATAAGTCTATAAAAGAGTTAAGTATAAAGAGAAGAGGGGAAAGAATAGGATTTGTTATGCAAAATCCCAATCATATGATAACTCAGGAAACTTTACTGCAAGAGGTTGAATTTGGATTAAAAATTAGAGGGATAAAAGACTCAAAAAAGATAGCAGAAAAGGCATTAGAGGTATGTGATTTATTAAGTATGAAAAATTGGCCTGTTACAGCTCTTAGCTATGGTCAAAAGAAGAGACTTACAATTGCTTCTATATTAGCACTTGATCCAGAGATATTAATATTAGATGAACCCACAGCAGCACAAGATTATAAGCATTATAAAGAGTTTATGAAGTTTATAAAGAGATTAGCTGATAAAGGAGTATCAATAATATTAATAACTCATGATATGCACTTAGCCTTAGAATATACAGATAGAGCAATAGTCCTTTGTAATGGAGAGATTATCGCAATAGACGCTCCAGCAAATATTTTAGAAAGTAGTGAAATTATGGAAAAATCAAATTTAAGAGAGACTTCATTATCTGAAATGGGTAAAATTATGGGAATAGATCCAGCACTTTTAATGAATTCATTTATCAATTATGAACATAAAGAGGAGGAGAAAAATGTCTAAAGTAAGAGCTTTATATATAGATGAAGACTCTCCAATTCACAGATTAGATGGTAGTATAAAGTTTTTGATGTTAATAGTTTGGATTGCATCAGTATTTCTTTTTAGTGATATTAGAGTGTTTTTAATGTTTCTTGTTGGAGGATTTAGCTTATTGAGATTAGCTAAAATACCATTTAGTGAATATAAACCATTGTTAATTTTTATAATAGTCTTTACAATTTTTAACTCATTATTTTTAATTATTGTTACTCCTAACTATGGAACAAGCTTAGCAGGAAGTTCAAGAGAAGTATTAAAG
>CAMTIW010000116.1 GCA_947072665.1 uncultured Fusobacteriaceae bacterium
AAAAATAAATCAGTTTTCCCAACAGATGATAGTTTGTTAAAGATGCTCTATTTAGTAACTGTAAACGGCAAGAGTTTTTTGTTGTTTTTTTGGCATTTTCGATTGTTGTAAAATTGGCATTTCAGAATGCTACTTTTTTGGCAGACCTAATTACACCTATTCATTAAATAAATGCTCTCTTTTCTCCAATCTATAACTATTTCCTGTTAAGTTGAATATTTCGCATCTAAAAGATAATCTATCTAATACTGCTGTTGCTAGCGCTGGATTTACTAAGAATTCTGTCCATTCACTAAAGGTTTTATTTGATGTAATCACCATTGCCACTTTTTCATCTAATTTTGAAATTAATTGAAAGAAAAGGTTCGCTTCCTCTTTACTAATAGGAAGATATCCAATTTCATCTAATAATAAAACTTGAGCATTAAGAATTCTTTTATATAGTAAGTTATATTTATATGAATCTTTTCGGTACTTCAAAATATCAATTAAATCAGTCATTGAAACAAAAAAGACATCATATCCTTTTTTTAGAGCTTCAACTCCTAAAGAAACCATTATTCTAGTTTTACCTATTCCAGGAGGACCTAGAAGAATTAATTTAAACAAGCGATCTATCCACTGCATTTCACACAGAATATTTATTTTTTTCTTTGAAATTGATTTTTGAAAATTAAAATCAAAATCACTAAAATCCTTATAATATGGAAGGCTAGCTTTTTTTAATCGCATTTTATATTTTTTAGCTTCTCTTTCTTCAATTTCTATTTTAAAAACATTTTTTAGAAATTCACAATATGATACATTAGATTGCTCTGCATTTAAGAGATAATCATCAAGATTATTCCTTAAATTATTTAAATTTAATTGTATTGCCAATTCTTTTAATTCTTGATTTAGCATAGCTTCACCAACTTTTCTTCGTATTCAGAAAGCTCTCTAGTTTCAGTAACTATATTTTTTAATTTATCAGGAATATTTTGTAAAGAAGATTCTATTTCAATCGAGTACAAAAAAATTGCTTAGGTTTTAAGAGAAACTGTTTGGCAAAAGAGTCCACCATATTTCTTCTCATAAAAAAATCTCCAAGTTAGATAATTTAATATTACCCCAACTTGAAGGTTTACACAAATATTTAATTAGACCCAAACTTATACCTATTATAATAGATATAAGTTTTATTTAGAAAAATATTAAAGAAGAAAAATGATATATTACTAAAAAAATTTAAAGTAAATTTAATATTAAAATAATTTTAGATTTAAATTAATCTTCTTTATAGAACATAAAATTTTCGACTATTAAAGCTATTGCTGGAATAAAATTTTCTTCTTCTATTAAAAATTCGAGTTCTCTATACTCTTTAAAGTTAGACATTTTTTCTAAAAAAAATATTGTTTGATTTTGAAATTTTAATGACTTAAATATTTCCCCAGAAAGCTTTACCTTTTTGACATCAATTATTGATAAAGCATTTATAAGTGCTATTGAAAAGGTTTTTGCTATATCTTTTATAAAATATTCTATTTTTCCATCTTCAGCATTAAATTTTTGCATTATTTCATAAAGTTCTAATTTTCTACCATATAAATTTTGTGCATATTTTTTTATTTTTTCAATAGATATTATGCTTTCTAAACAACCGTTCTTTTGACACAGTGAGCATTTTTCTAAATCTGGATTCATTATCATATGCCCAAAATCCAACATTAAATTATTTTCGCCATAAAGAAGATGACTATTTTTTACTAAAGCTCCACCTATTCCTGCTTCAAAGTATTTAATAAAAATAAAATCATTTGAATCAAATAAAATTTTTTCTAAAATAGCATTAGCTCTAATACCATTTTCTATAATTATTTTAACTCTATAATACTTTGAAAAAAAATCAAAGATATTGACAGGTTCCTTCCAAATACCATATAAAGAACTTATCCCGTCTGTTAGTCCTTTGAGTGTTATTCCAATTCCTAAAAGATTATTTTTATCTAAAGAATTTTTCTTTAATATATTATCTATATTTTCTTTCGTTTTGATTAAAGAAAGATTCCAATCTTTTTCTGTGGGAAAAGAATATATTTCTTTTACAGAAAAAGAGGGATTTGCTAAAATTATTGTTGTTTCAATGTGATTAATAATAACTCCTATGATATATCCATACTCTGGATTTATTCCTAATAAAAGTTCTTTTGGTCCTCTTCTTTGAATCTCTTCTTCTTTTTTTTCTAAATACATAATCTTCTTTTCATTAAGTAGTTCTGTAGAAAGCTTCGTTAAAAGAGATTGTGATAACTTTAAATTTTTAGCTATATCTTTTTTAGAAGCTCCTTTCACTTTATAAAGATAATGAAGAATTGTATTTTTATTATTATTTTTTATCCTTTGTAAACTCATTTTAACTCCTTTCTATATATATTTGATAATAGCATTAAAAAAAAAAAGTGTCTATTTAAATTTGACAAATTTATTTCATTGAGGTATACTCACTCTAATACTTCACGCTATAAAATATTTTAGGAGGTCTCATGAATTTATTTAGTATCGGAACTTTTATTTTTTTTACTCTTTTAGTAGCTTTTCTATCTTGGAAACTTACTAAAGACGAAAATTTAGAATCAAACACTGGCTATTTCTTAGGGGGAAGAAGTTTAAGTGGAGTTGTTATTGCTGGATCTTTACTATTAACAAATTTATCAACAGAACAATTAGTGGGTATGAACGGTCAAGCTTTTAATGGCGGTCTTTCTGTTGTTGCTTGGGAAGTTACATCAGGTTTAACTCTTGTTTTTATGGCATTATATTTTTTACCTAGATATCTTAAAAGTGGATTTACAACTATTCCAGAATTTTTAGAAGAACGATATGATAAAGGAACAAGAAATGTTGTTGCTATTTTATTTTTAATAAGTTTAGGAGTAATTTTTCTTCCAGTAGTTCTTTATTCAGGAGGAATTGCATTAAACTCTTTACTTAGTGTTAAAGATATTTTTAATGTTTCAGAAGGAACTGCTCTTATAATAACAATTTGGGGAATTGGTATTATAGGTGGGATTTATGCTGTTTTTGGTGGATTAAAAGCAGTTGCTGTTTCTGATACTTTAAACGGAGTTGGTTTAATTTTAGGTGGGATTTTAATACCTATTTTAGGTTTTTTCAAAATGGGAGATGGGAATGTTATAAAAGGGATTGAAAATATTTTTATTGAATTTCCAGAAAAAATAAATGTTATAGGAACAAGTAATAGCCCCGTACCATTTTCAACTATTTTTACAGGTATTATATTAATAAATACTTTTTATTGGTGTACAAATCAGTCTATTGTTCAAAGAGCTTTTGGTGCTAAGTCTTTAAAAGAAGGTCAAAAAGGAGTTTTATATGCGGGAATTTTAAAAATCTTTGTTCCTATAATTCTTGCTGTCCCTGGACTTATAGCTCTTTCTTTATATTCAAGTGAGATATCTCATCCCGATATGGCTTACCCTTTACTAGTTAATAAGCTACTTCCAAAACCATTAATTGGATTTTTTGGAGCAGTACTTTTTGGAGCAGTATTAAGTTCATTTAATTCTGCTCTAAATTCAGCATCTACATTATTTTGTTTAAATATTTATAAACCTATTTTCAATTCTAATATTAAAGATAAGGATTTGGTAAAAGTAGGAAAAATTTTTGGTGTAATCTTAGGATTATCATCTATTTTAGTAGCACCATATATTGCTAATGCTCCCGATGGGTTATTTGCTTTTATGAAAAAATTTATGGGGTTTTTTAATGTTCCAACTCTTGTTATTGTTTTAGTTGGTTTCTTCTCTAAAAGAATTCCACCAATAGCTGCTAAAATTTCACTTTTTGTTTTTATGACTATCTATGGAGTTACCCAATTTGTTTATAAAATCAATATTCATTTTCTTCACTTATTAGGGATTTTATTTGTACTTTGTGTAGCTATTATGATAATAATCGGTAAATTATTTCCTATGAAAACTGAATATAAGCAGACTATAAAGAATAATATCTCTTTTGAACCATGGAAATATGCTAATTCATTTTCTGGAGTTACTGTTGTATTTTTAGTTTATTTTTATGTTTTATTTTCACATTATGGAATAATCGGAATTCCTAAAGAGGAAATTTTTTCTAAATTTATATATATCACTCTTATATTTACAGCTATATCTTTAGTTACATTCAAAATGCTTTTACCTCCTAAAAAGGTAGATACAGAAGAAATAAAAGAATTAAAAAGGGAGACTAATTAATGAAAAAAAAACAAATAATTTTCATAATGACTGATACTACAAGAAAAGACATACTAGGTTGCTATGGAAACAAAAATATGATTACACCTAATCTTGATAAATTAGCAGAAGAAGGTATAAAATATGAGAATGCTTATTGTTCTCAACCTGTTTGTGGACCTGCACGTTCCGCTATATTTACAGGTTTATCTCCTCATACAAATGGAGTTGTATCAAATAATTTAGCTTTAGGTGACAATGTTAAAACTATTGGTCAAAGGTTATCTGATAACAATATTTTATGCGGTTATATTGGTAAATGGCATTTAGATGGAAGTGATTATTTTGGTAATGGTAAATGTCCTAATGGATGGGATAAAAAATACTGGTATGATATGAGAACTTATTTAGAAGAATTAAATGAAGAAGAGCGAATTAATTCAAGAAATCCTGACTTTTCTTTCGATGAAAATTTTTCTGAAACAATTACTTATGGGTATCGTTGCACACAAAAATCTCTTGAATTTATTAAAGAAAATTACGATAAAGATTTCTTTTTAGTAATATCTTATGATGAACCTCACGGGCCTTCTCTTTGCCCTAGTCCTTACAACACTATGTATTCTGATTTCAAATTTCCTGATAATCCAAACTTTACCGATAATTTAGAAAATAAGCCTTTAATGCAAAAATTATGGGCTGGAGAAAATATGAATTTAACAGAAAATGAATTAAATAAACCCTCTAAAGGACTAGCTCTATTTTTAGGTTGTAATTCTTATGTAGACAGTTTAATTGGAAATGTTTTAACCCAAATTAAAGAATTAACTCCAGACTCTTTAATTATTTATACATCTGATCACGGTGATATGCTTGGGTCTCATAGATTACAAATGAAAAATGCAACTGTTTATAAAGAAGTAGCAAATATTCCTTTAATAATAAAGGGTGGTGAAATAAATAAAACTATTACTTCTCCAGCTTCCCACCTTGATATAGTTCCAACAGTTTTAGATTATATGAAAATACCTCTACCTAAATGGCTGGATGGGAAAAGCCTTTTACCTCAAATATATGATTGTAAAAATAAAATAAATGATACTGTCTTTGTACAATTTACTAGATATGAAGTGGATCATGATGGTTTTGGTGGTCTTCAAATGATGAGAGCAGCAGTGTCTGAAAAATATAAATTAGTCATCAATCTATTGGATACTGATGAGTTTTATGATTTAGAAAAAGATCCTTATGAAATGGATAATTTAATTAACAACACAAAATATATTCATGAGCGAAACAATCTTCACAATGTTTTATTAAATGAAATGAATGCCACAAGAGATGTTTATAGAGGATATCAATGGGCTGTAAGACCATGGAGAAAAGATTATAAGCCTACTTGGACAAATGAAGGATACACAAGACAAAGAGAAAATGAAGAATATGAGCCAAGACAATTAGATTATGATACTGGCATTGAAATGTTAACAGCTGTTAGAAAAAAGACGACTATGGATGAAAAAAAATAATAAAAGATATAAAAATAACTGTCCAAATAATTTTAAATAAAAAGAGGAGTCTTCTTCAAATTTTGTGTAAACTCTAAAAATTAAGAGTAATATTTTATATTTTTT
>CAMTIW010000117.1 GCA_947072665.1 uncultured Fusobacteriaceae bacterium
AGCTCCTTTTTTTACAATAGCCTCTTGTCTAGTTTTTAGAGATGTACTTTCAGCCTCTAATTTTTTTTCAACTTCAATTTTATTTTTTTCTAAAACGTCTTTATATGCTTTTGTTTTTGAGTAATTTTGGAAAACATCCTGTGTATTAACATATCCCACTGCAGCTAATGCTGATAATGACATAGATACCATTAAAGATAAAATTACTAATTTTTTCATTTAAATTCCTCCAGTAAAAATTATTTATATACTTTTGACGTGATTTTTAAAAAAAAAGTTTAAACTTATAATCTATAGATCTATAAACAAATTATTTTTCGTAGCTATCTATAATTTCTTTATAGCGATAACAGTCAGTAGTATGGTCATTTACAAGACCTACAGCACCCATGAATGCATAACAGATAGTTGTTCCTATAAATTTAAACCCTCTTTTTTTCAAATCTTTACTCATTTTATCTGAAATATCACTGGAAGTAGGTATTTCACTAGCACTCTTCCAACAATTAATTATGGGTTTGTTATCTACAAATTTCCAAATATAGTTAGAAAAAGATCCGAATTCTTTTTGAACTTCTAAAAATTTTTCTGCATTAATAACAAGGGCATTAATTTTTAATTTATTACGAATAATCCCTTCATTTGATAAAAGAGTATTTTTATATTCAACTGTATAGTCTTTAATTTTATTTGGATCAAAATTTGAAAAAAGCTTTCTCATATTTTCTCTTTTTTTTAAGACTGTAGTCCAAGATAATCCAGCTTGCATACCTTCTAAAATTAAAAACTCAAAAAGGAGATTATCATCATAAACAGGAACACCCCATTCTTTGTCGTGATATTCAATATTTGGTTCTGTTTTACACCAAAAGCAACGTTGCTTATTTGGAATCATAGTTACCTCCGAGAAAATTATTTTAAGTATTTAATATATTATACCATCTAAAAGGAGTTTGTTCACATATTTTACAATTATTTTATAGTAAAAAATGGGGTTTTATGATATATTAGAATTAATACTTATTTAAAAAGGGGGGAGCTGTGGCTTATAGTGCTGTTGGAAGTGATGTTTATCATTTATATGATGATTGTAGATGGGGGAAAAAAATACAAGTTAGTTGTAGAATAGAAGCAGATGAAAGTAAAAGGCTTTGCGCTCGTTGTAGTGAAATAAGAAGAGGGGTAAAAATTGAACCTCAAAAAACAGGTGTTGAAGGCAAAAATAGTTTTATTAAATAAAGATAAAAAAATTTAAATAAAAAATAGTAAAGTAAGAAATCCAATATTTTTATTAGAGTTTGAAAATTCTCTATGGAAGATAATGGATTTTTTATTTAAAAAAATGCATATTTATACTAAAATATAATATAATGTAAAAAAAGATTAAAAGAGGGTGGGGAGACAAAAAATGAAAAAACTGAAAATTATATTACCTATAATTGTAATATTAACTGGAATTTATTATTTTTATCCAAATGAAGAGAAAAAATATATAGAGAAAGATATATATTTTGTTAACAATAAAGCGTATTCAATCTTTACAGATAAAGAAATTTCAGGATATGTAAAGAGTGAAAATTATTCGGGAACATCTTATAGAGAATATAAGAAAGGAAGAGTATTGTCTGAGAAAATAGTTGATTCAAATTTAAAAATGATTTCAAAAAAAACCTTTGATATAAATGGATTGTTAGAGGGAAAGTCATCTACTCTAATGAATGGAGAAGGATATGACTTAGAATATAAAAATAATATACTAAATGGGAAAAGTAAAATTAAAAATATTGAGATTAATTTTGTTGATGGAACTCTTAATGGGAAAAGTATGCTTCCACAAGATTCATATTCTAATTTTAACAATCAAGTTACATTTAAAAATGGCGTTCCAGACTTTATAGAACTTGAAATTCCAACATCAGAGTATCCTAAAAAAATATTAGTTGATGAGATAGAGGTTCCAGATAAATTTACAGGGGGAATTATACAAACTAAATCAGCGGAAACGATATTACTTGAATATGTTGATGGAGAGCTTACAAGAGAAAGAACCTATGAGGGTATCTATTCATTGATAGGATTAAAATTAAAAGATACAATTTATTCTAAAGATAAAAAAATAATTAAGATATTAAACTATAGAAATGGTATTTTATTAAACTTAACTACTTTTAACGATAAAGGTGAAATTGATGGAACTTTTTTCGAAAGAGATCTGTATTCAGAGGAATTTAAAATTAAAAATTATAAAAATGGATTTTTAAATGGAAAAACTAAAAAATATTACATGAGTAAAGACAAAAAAATTCAAGAGATTTCAGGGATCTATAAAATAGGTATTTTATCTGGTCAGTATTTAAATTATAATAAAGTTGAAAACTTTTTAAATGGATTTAAAGTTAATGATTTAGATTTAAACAAGGTTTTAAAGGATAAAGAAGTTGTTATTGAAAGTTTTAAAGACATTCCTAAAAACTTTACAGGCTTTAATGTAGATAGTATTACGTTTAGAGTTAATGAATATAGAGATGGAAAACTTATTAGAGAGTATACAATTAACAATAATCTTGAGACAGAGGTCAAAGAGTTTAAAGATAATGGAGGTTATGATTTTAATCTATATAGTCCAGAAGGAGTAATAAAAGTAATAAGAGAAATTGATAAACACGATGTACATAATGGGAAATATATCGAATATTTTTATGGAGGAGATGCTTGTACAAAAACAGAAGGGGTTATTATAAATAATAATCCTTTAGGAAAATTTGTACATTATCATGGGGATAAGATAGAATATACTGAAATTTATAATAAAAACAATACATATATTAGAACCTATTATAGAGATTATAAAAAGAACGATATTGATAGAGTAACAACAGGGAAAAAAATTAATGGAATATGGGTGGAAAAGGAATGAAAAAAATAGATTACAGTGAATTGTGGGATAACAGGGATTACTACTTAGAAAAATATGTTGGTGAAGATGTAACTATAGAAAGAATAGAGGAAGTTGAGACTGAATTAGGGTATAAATTGCCTCAGTCATATATAAACCTTTTATTGAATCAGAATGGAGGGCAATTAGCTAAGTGCTGCTATTTAATTCCAGAAGAAAAGTATGATATGGAATATTTTGAAGTGATATTTGGAATAGATTCTTCAAAAGAATATTCTTTATGTGGTAAACGTGGAAGTAAGTTTTGGGTTGAAGAGTGGAATTATCCAGAATATGGGGTATATTTTGGGACACACACAAGTCATGGTCATTTAATGCTTCTTTTAGATTATAGAAATTGTGATGAAAATAGAGAACCCTCTGTAGCTTTAGTAGATCAAGAAAATGACTACAGCATAACTTTGTTAGCGGAAAATTTTGAAACTTTTATAAATGGACTATTAAATGAAGATGAAGTAGAAAATTATATAAAAAAAATAATAGAGAGTTACTCTTTAAATATTGAATCAGGGATAAATACTTCAGAAAATTATTATAATAGAGGAATCTTAAAAGAAAAAATTCAAGATTTAAAAGGGGCTTTAGAAGACTATACAAAAGCAATAGAGGAAAATCCAAAAGTAGGGAAGGTTTATAGTGATAGAGGATGTCTAAATGAAGAATTAGGTAATTTAGATGATGCAATAGAAGATTATAACAGAGCGCTCCTATTAATGCCAAAAGCTATGTATGTTTATATGAAAAGAGCTCGTATTAGAGATGAAATAGGAGATTATGAAGGTTCTTTAAAAGATATAACTAAAATTATTGAATTAGGGTATAAAGATGAGGTTGGTTTCTACTTAGAGAGAAAAGCTATTTTAGAAAATAAATTAGGTTATTTTAAAGAAGCAGAAGAAAATTTTACCTCTTTAATAAATTTGAAATCAAATTACTATAATTATTATATAGGAAGAAGTGTAAGCAGACTTGGTTTAAAGGATTTAGAAAGAGCTCTAGAAGATTATAATAATGGTATAAAAAAATTTCATAAACATAGTTCAAATTATGACGGTTATTGTGATTATGAAGGAAATTTTGAGTCAGATTATGAAGAAATAGACTACTACGATAACAAAATAGAAAAAAACCCTTTAGATTTTATTTCGTATTACGTAAGGGGAAATATAAAAAAAGAGGTATTAGGTAATTATAAAGAGGCAATAAAGGATTATACAAAAGCAATAGAACTAAATCCAGAATATCTTTATGCTTGGAATAAAAGAGGTCTTTGCAAATTAGAAATAGGGGATAGAAAAGGAGCAATAGCAGATTATACTAAAGGGATTAATTTAAATTCTAATTTCACTTATAGCTATTATAATAGAGGAATTATTAAAAATGAGATTGGTGACTACAAAGGAGCATTAGAAGACTTAAATTGTGCAATAAAATTATCTCCTAATTTTAACCGTCCTTATATTAGTAGAGGATTAGCTAAATATGAAATAGGGGATATTGAAGGAGCTTTAAAAGATTATAATTTTTCTCTTAGTTTAAATAAATCAAAAGAAGCGTATATAAATATTGGTGTCTTAAAAAATAGTTTAGGGGAGTATGAAGATGCTTTAAAAGCATATGAAAATGCAATTAAACTAGATTCTGAGTTTGACATTGTTTATTACAATAGAGGAATTACAAAAATGAGTTTAGGAGATTATGAGGGAGCTGTAGAGGATTATACAAAAGCTATTGAACTTAATACTAATGATGCAGATATTTACTATAATAGAGGAAATGCAAAAAGAAAATTAAAGGACTTAGAGGGTTCATTAGAAGACTACGAAAAAACTATAGAAATAAACTCAGGATATAAGGTTGTTTACTACAATAAGGGTCTCGTAAGGGAGGAATTAGGTAATCTAGAAGGAGCAATAGAAGACTACACAAAATCCATAGAATTAAATTGTAATGATATAAACTCTTATCTTAGAAGAGCTTCACTAGAAGGAAGTTTTGAAAACTATAGTGAAGTATTAAGTAATTATGACCAAATAATAAGATTAGAACCTAAAAATCCAACTTATTATTACAATAGAGGATATTATAATAAAAAATTAGAAAACTATAATGAAGCATTAGAAGATTATACAAAAGCCATTGAACTTGACCCTGAGTACTTAAATGCTTATTATAATAGGGGAAATATTCATTATAATTTAGATAATTCCAAAAAAGCTCTTTTTGATTTTGAAAAAGTTCTTCAACTTGATCCTAATGATGAGTGGGCAAAAGATATGGTTAAAAAATTAAAAAAAAGTGGGTTCATGAAATTTTTTTAATGGGAGATATATGGTGAAAATTTTAACATTAATTACTTTTATAATATTAATTATATTTATGGTAGGGTGTAAGAAAGAGGATGAGGTAAACAAGTTAATTAAAGAAAAATTTAATGATGAATTAATAGTAAAAAAAATTTTTAAAGAATACCCATCAGAACCCTTAAAAAAATGGGAAGGAACTTATAGAATTATTTTAACTGATAAAACTGATAAAGAAGATTTTTTTATTATTTATAAAAATACAGACAAGTTAGAAGAAGTTTTAGAAAAAGTTCTTTTAAATAGGGAGAAGAAAGATAAATTTGTAAAAAAACAAAAAGTAGCTGTAGAAAATATAAAAAAAATTTTTAAAGAACCTTTTATTCAAATGATTGAAATTGACACTGCTTTTGGTGATTCGTCATGTATAAATTTCTTTTTAGAAAAAAATTTTTTTAATGAAAATAAAGAAGAACTTATTAAAAATTTTCTTATTAAAGTAGATAAAAATATAATAAATTTTTATGATAGAGTCTTTGTAAGTGGTATAGATAAAGATTTTAAAATAGAAAAAAATTATTATGGGTATAT
>CAMTIW010000118.1 GCA_947072665.1 uncultured Fusobacteriaceae bacterium
ATATAATACTTGAAGATAAAGAAGAAATAGTAGAATATACAAAAAAGTTCTTTTCTTTTAGTATTATAGGATTTTTTATTAATATAGGGTTTGGAAGAGATAATATAAATACTTATAAAAGTGCTGCTGTAGCAATTCTTCCTCTAATAACAACATATTCTTTTTTAGGTATTTTTATTGAAAAGAACATAAAAATAAGAGTAATGAATTTTTTATTATTTAGTTTAGGTTTTTTTATAATAATAAAATCAGAGGTAAGAGGAGCTCTTCTTGCACTAATAATAGGATGTTTAATAGGCCTGATTTTAAAGTTTAAATGGAAAGGAATAGTCGTATCATTATTATTAATTGGTGGATTATATTTTTCTTTAAGAGCAATTCCGAGATATAAAGAAAGGTTTTTAGTTACAGAAACAAGAACCACAAGATTAAGAATTTCTTTAAGAAAAGCAGGAATTTATACATTTAAAGAAAATATTATTTTTGGTAGTGGAGTTAGAAATTCACAAAAATATTTTAAAGAGTTTGCAACAACAAATTTTAATCCTAAAAGTTACTTGAAAAATGAAAAAGAAATTGCAATTACAAAGTATGAATTAAATAATTTTCCTGACTCTCACAACATATTTATTGATTATTTATCGGAATATGGAGTGTTGGGAATACTAATTTGCCTATTATTATTGTTTTATATTCCTTTAGATTTATTTATATTTTATTTAAGAGGAAATAGAAATGAAAGTATAAGAACTTTAGGAAGTATTGGTGCTTTTTATGCCGCAGGTCTATCATGGAGTATTTGGACAAGGCATGATTATGGTATTCCATATTTTATTGTGATACTCTGGTTTTATTTTTATACTAAAAGTAAAGTGAAATGTGTTGAAAATAATTAGGCTGTAAGATGATTTATGATATAAATAGGAGGTGCTAGTTAGCACCTCCTATTTATATCATAGTTCTAATTCATTTAGAGCATTTTCTATCTGTTCAATTTTTATACTGTTTAATCTATCAGAACCATAATATCCATCATTTATAGGATTAGTTTTATCTCCTAGGATATATCTGATATCATTGAAAGGGTGTTGCCAAATTGTTAATTCTTTTGAAAATAGACAAATATATTTTTTTCTAAGAGAAAAAGCTATGTTTGCAGTACCGGAATCATACCCTATAAAAAAATCACTGTCTTTTATAAGTTGCAAAGTTTCTCTAAGATTTGTTTTACCAACTAAATTTATAATATTATCTTTATTTATCTTTTTTAGAAGTTTTTTAGTATAATTTTCTTGGTCTTTACCTCTTCCTATTAAAACTATTTTTTTATTTGGATATCTTTTAAATAAGAAATTAAGAACTTCAACAACTTTAGCTACTGGCATAATATTTAGTGGAGTAGAGGCTCCAATTCCATAAACAATAATATCTTTGTGAATTGTTTCAGGGGAAAATTTACTAAGGTTTGGTCTAATATCTTCTAATGTATGCTTTTTACCTGTTAATTTTTCGAGTAACCACTTTTGTCTATCTAATACATAATCGTCTTTATCTACAATAAAAACATTTTCTTTTAGAAGAGGTTCACTATTTAATCTTGTTATTCCAATATTGTCTTTGCAGTTAATATATTTGAATTCGTCTCTTATCCATCCACAGTGATCTAAGTAAATAATTTTTGTATAACCTGAATTGTTTATTTCATTATAAAAATTTATCTTTTCTTTGATTGTTTTTATTACTTTGGTTCCTCTTGGAAAGCTAATTGTCTTATATCCTTGTAATTGAAATATCTCCTTCCAAGCATCAAAGACCATTATGTCAATTTGAGCCCCTTGATAATATTCTTTTATTAACTCAATAGTTCCAGATTTTACAGCATCATCACCTAAAGATTCAAGACTAACTAATAAAATTTTGTTAATGTTATCTGTATTGTTAGTATTAGTTGTATTTTTAAATTTAAAATATAGTTCTAAAAAAAGACTGATTATTGCTTTTTTGTATAAACTAGTTTTTAAAATTTTTGGTTTGTTTAATTGAATTTTTCTTATAATTCTCTTCATTGCTACACATCCTCATAATTATTTTATAGTCCTAAATCATTTAAAGAATTCTCTATTTGTTCAATGGTAATACTATTAAGAACATCATTTCCATTTATTCCGTCATTTATAGGATTTATTCCACTACCATATATAACTTTAGAATCATTGAATTTATCATGCATCCATAGTTTTAAATTGTTTTGCCAGAATAAAGAGATGAGTTTCTTTCTTAAAGAAAAGGCTACATTTCCAAGACCTGAATCAAAACCTATAAAGAAATAACTATTATCTAAGAGCTTAATACTCTCTACTAAAGTAGTTTTATCTACAAAGTTTTTAACATTAGGATTTTTTACACTATGAATAATATTTTCAACATATTTTTTTTGTCTTTTTCCTGTTCCAAGAAGATATAACTCTCTTTCGGGGTATTTATTACTTAAATAATTTATAACTTCAATTATTTTTTTAGAAGACATCATTCTAAATGATTCAGCAGCTCCTATTCCTATAGATATAGGTTTTAAATTATTATTTTGTTCTTCTAAGATATCTTGTTTTGCATTAAGTATATTTTTAAAATTTTCTACACTAGGTCTAACCTCTTCTCTAGTATAATCTTTACCTGTTAGTTTTTTCAACATAAGACAATTTTTATCTAATACATAGTCTACACTGTCTAAACAGTTAAGTTTTTCTAGTCCATTCTTAGAAAAAATATACTTCTCAGATTCTAATACACGGGAAAAATCATAGTGGATAACCACATCATAATCAAAACTATTAACTTTTCTATACATTAAAGCTCTTTTATATCTAATTCTTTTATTATTCTCAGTAAAAACATTATATCCATATCCTCGGTATAATGATTCCCATTTTTCTTCGCATAAAATAGTTATATTTTTAGGACTTCCAGCATATTCAGATATTTTTCTTACGGCTTCTAGCTTTATAGCATTGTCTCCTAGAGCATCTAAAGAGACTACTAAAATATTTTTTTCTTTTTTTCTTTGTATATCAGAATTAAAATATTGCTTTGTGTCCTTGTTTTTATATTTTTTATATTTAAATAAAAAAACTGAAAACACTATTTTTTCTAAAAGTTCTCTTAAATGAGCTTTTTTAAACCACTTTTTTTTCTTTTTGTTTTTTTCCATAGTTATATTATCCTTTATACTAATTTTTTTTAAATAAAATACTATTTCTTATAAATATGTAGTAAACTTTCAATATGAAGTTCCATAGAATAGTTTTTAACATACTCTATATTTTTCTTTCCAATCTCTCTAAGTAAATCAATATTATCAGTAGCTTTATTAATTGTAGCGACTAAGCTTGTGACGTCTTCAGGTTCACACAGATAACCTTGAACTCCATCAGTTATAATTTCCTTAGCTCCTCCAGCATTGCATCCTATAACGGGCAATCCCATAGCCATAGCCTCTATATATACAAGTCCGAAGCTTTCATTTCTAGCAGGAAGTAAAAATACATCACTTTCTTTTAAAAAGTCAGGAACATTAGTTTGATATCCAGCTAAAATAATTCTTTGTTCTAATTTAGCATCTTTAACTTCTTTTTTTAAATCTTCCATTGTATAATTTTCAGTAACATGAGAATCATCACCTATCCAGATAAAAGAAACATCCTCTCTCTTTTTACAAACTTCAATAGTAGCCTTAACCCATTCTAAAATACCTTTTCCTGCAGATAGGTTTCCAATAGATGTAAATAAAAGATGATTTTCAGGAATATTAAATTTTTCTTTAATGGCATTGATGTTGTTATCAGTATTATCAGAAATATTTTGTTTAAACTTATCTAAATTAACACCGTTATATAGTAAGTTAATCTTATTGTGGGGAACAGGAAGTCTGTCATACATTTGCATCATTTCAAATTTACTAATTGCAATGATAGAATTAACTCTTTTATATAAAAATCTATGAAGCAGTTCATTATGATTAGGTATTCCTATATGGAATGTCATTACAAGTTTTACATGAGATAATCCTAAAAGAGCTAATCTCCAATTATATAGTTCACGACTAGTATTAACATGAACTACATCTATTTTTTTCTCAATTACAACCCCTCTCATCTCTCTTATTATTTTAAAATCAATTTTTTTAAAAGAGTTAACATTAAAAGTATCTACTCCAAGTTTTAAACTTTCTTCATAAAGTTTTGTTCCTTTCTTTGTAAAAATAGCAACATAATGTCCTTTTTTTCTTAAAATTTCAAATAATGTTAGAGGATATTTTTCAAGGCCTCCCCATCCATCAGCAAAAACAGAATACAAAATATTCATTGGATATGACACACTCCTATATAAAATAATAATTATGTTATAATTTTTTCTTAATTATAACATAAAATAAAAAATAAAATAAAAAAATAAAAATAGTTGAATAGTAAAATTCTTTAATACAACCAAAAGCTTGTATAGTTGAAAAAAGTTAATAAATAATAAATAAAAACAGGCTTTATTCGATTAATTTCCCTTGAATTCCCTTGAATTCCCTCGGCTTCCCTGTACATTTTTTTTAATTTAGACTATAGTTATGTTACAAGAATTCTTGGGGAGTTTTGTATTCGAAGCAAAACAAAATCAGAGATAGATATTAATCTATCATAATCTATCAGCAACATTTAAATTCAAGGGGGAAACATATAATGACAATAGATGAGAAAAAAATATTAATTCAAGGGATTATTAATTCATTAGTAAAGGCAAACGGAAAGGAGGAAAATGTAAAAAAGGAATTATCTGATGATAAGTTAACTTTAAAAACTATTCAAGCAATGATACTTGCTGGAGAAGCGGTACCTGTAGATTGTGGTTATGAATCATTAGAAGTATGGAAAATCTCAATTGAGAAAGAAGTTACAACAGGTATAAAATCTTTGGCAAATATAGAAGATCAGAAGATTGAGGTAGAAGCACTTAAATTTTATATTGAAAAGATAGCTTAAAGGTAGAGAGGGTAAATAAGAATGCCTTATTTTATAAAAACAGTTTTAGCTATTATCAATCTAATTGCTAGTTTAATAGATGATCTTAAAAAAAATAAATAAAAAAATTTTTCCTGGTAGGAATATCAGGTTTTTTTTTAGAAAAAGGCAAGAGTGATTAATATAGAATGTATTCAAATTATTTAATACGATAAAAAAGGAGAAAAATTATGGAAGAAGGTAAAAAATCTAAAAAGCCTAAAAAGCCTAAAAAGCCTAAAGAAGTATTTTCAAAAAGACTTTTATATGAAGATGTAAAAAAATTAGAATTAATAATAGCAGAAAATGAAATAGAAGTAAAAATATTAGAATTTATGAGAGAGATCTACTCAAAATATATTACTGCAAAAGAAATCTCTATTTTATTAAGTGCAGGTAAAAATATAGCATATGAAGAGGAAGATTTATTAGTTTTTATAAGAATAAGTAGTACAAGAAAATTGTTTGTAGCCAAAAGTCTTTTAAATTTAATAAGAATAAAGAATTGCCACGAAGTTGTATTGAAAAATTTAGTACATTTAATAGAAGAGAGAAAGAGGAATTTTGGGATTTAGAAATTTTAAAAGTAGAAGGGATCTTCAATAGTTATGAGGATCCCTTTTATTATGTATAAATATAATATTTATAGAATAGATAGTTAAGATATATCTTTATAATTTGTACCTCTTATAAAAAATGTTATAAAATTATTTGAGTATGCTTTGTAATAGAATATTAAATTAGAAAAATGTACAT
>CAMTIW010000119.1 GCA_947072665.1 uncultured Fusobacteriaceae bacterium
GTATAATGTATCTATAGCAATTAATAACTTAATAAATATAATTTAACGGAGGAAAAGATGCATAACACTATTTATGATTTAATTATTATAGGAGCTGGACCTGCTGGTTTAGCTGCTGCTCTTTACGCTGGAAGATCAAAACTTAATACTCTTATTTTGGAAAGAGGTGCTGGGGGGGGACAAATTGCAATTACAAATGAAGTTGCTAATTATCCTGGATCTCTTTTAGAAGAAGGAACTTTTGAAGTTTCTGGTCCTAATTTAGTTAAAAGAATGATGGATCAAGTTGAGCATTTTGGTGCTAAAAAAATAACAAAAACAGTTAAAGATGTTGATTTTTCAGAGAAAATAAAAAAAATTATTACTTTAGATGGAACAATATTTCAAGCAAAAGCTGTTATATTAGCAACAGGTGCTCTTCCTAAAAAATTAGGATGTAAAGGAGAAGCTGAGTTTTCAGGAAAAGGTGTTTCTTATTGCGCAACTTGTGATGCAGATTTCTTTACAGATTTAGAAGTTTTCTGTGTAGGTGGAGGTTATACTTCTTTAGAAGAAGCTATATATCTTACTAAATTTGCAAGAAAAGTAACAATTATTGTTAGAAAACCTTATTTTGCTTCTGCTCAATCTGTACAAGATAAAGTATTATCCAATCCTAAAATAAAAGTAATGTTCAATACTGAAATAGATGAAATTGCTGGTGATGGAATGGTAGAAAGAATAACTTTAAGAAATAATATAACTGGTGAAGTTGTAATTCATGAAGCTGATGAAGATGATGGTACTTTTGGTATCTTTATGTTTGTGGGATATAGCCCTAATACAGAGTTATTTAAAGGACATGTTGAAATGAATGAGTGGAACTATATTCCTACAAATGAAAATATGGCTACAAATATTCCAGGAGTATTTGCTGCTGGGGACTTAAGACCTAAACTACTTAGACAAGTTATTACTGCAACTGCAGATGGAGCTATTGCTGCTACAGCTGCTGAAAAATATATAAATGAAGCTTTTCATGAAAAAAATTAGTATTTGATAAATAACGGAGGAAAATTAATGTTAGAATTAAATAAAGATAATTTTACTAATATAGTAAAAGAAAGTAGCGGTTATGTATTAGTTGATTATTTTGGTGCAACTTGTGAACCATGTAAAGCATTAATACCTCAATTAGAAATTTTGGAAGCTAATTTTAAAAATTCTGTAAATTTTGTAAAGTTCAATATAGCATTAGACAGAAGATTAGCTATTAAAGAAAAAGTATTAGGTGTTCCTACTATTACTTTGTATAAAGATGGCATTAAACTCTCAGAACTTACAAAAGAATTTGCTATCCCAGAAAATATAGCAAAAATGTTAGAAGATAATATAAAATAAATTAATATATTAAAAGAAAGAGGGATAAATTAAAATATCCCTCTTTCTTTTAATATATTAAGAAAATTATTCAATTTCTATTAAAACTTCCTTTATTTTTGAAGCTAAACCTTTAAATTTATGACTTGGAATGCTGCAAATTGCAATTCTTATCCCTTCTTCCATGACCAAAGCAAAAATATTTTTCTTTTCAAGTTCTAAAGAAACTTTAGAGTCTATACCTTTCTTGAAAGGTATAGTTATAAAAAATCCACTTTTATATGGTAATATTTTTAATCCAATATCTTTCGATTCATTTATAAAAATATCACTTCTTCTTTTTAAAAGTTTAATACTTTTATCTAATTCTATTTTTAATTCTAAATATTTATTCTTATTTAAAATAATATTACTTAACATCTGCATTCCTGCTCTAGAAACATTAGACCAAATACCTCGGCAAGTATAAGCACTAGCTTCTCTAAATTGCTCAATAACCCTATGTGAGCTACTCAGTGCAAGTTGAGCACCAACTCTCAAACCGTAACTACAAAAAGATTTCGATATACTAAAAGCAATTATTATTAATAAATTTTCAGGTATATCTTTAAAAATATTTTTAAATTCCAATGCTTTATTATCAAAATCTCTATAAGCAATATCATTTAATAATACTATATTTGTTTTTTTACAAGCTCTCTTTAATATATCCATTATTTTTTCCCATTCATCTTCAGTTAAAGTATATCCTGTTGGATTTTGACAAGGATCATTTATAACAATAACCAAATTTTTTTGAATTTCTGAAAGTTCTAAAACTTTCTTTTCAAAAGATAAAAGATTAAAATTATTTTTACTATCAAAAAGAGAATAACAATCATAACCTCCACCTGCTTCTCCTGAAATTAATTTATAAGAAGACCACATAAAATTAGGAAGCAATACCTTATCCCCATACTCTATATAATTTTTAAATGTATTATAGATTGCCCCTGTTCCTCCTGGAGTAGAAATAACATCTGTATAGATATTTGGAAAATTTGATTCTATATTTTCTCCTAAAACAATTTTTTTTACTGAAGTTTTAAAATTTTCATCCCCTGTAATACTTGAAGCATAACCATATAAGTCTTGAGAGGACAATTTTCTATATTCTTGATCTACAATATCAAAAGTATAAATTTCTTCTAAATCATTATAAAGCACTCCTAATGTAGCATTAATAACATTTTCTTTCCCGTATTTTGATATGGCAAGTTTTGCTTTTCCAGATGTAATAAATGCTTTATCCGATATTTTTTTATTTTTAGAATGTTTAGCTAACATGTTTCCTCCCAATATATAGTAAAATAAATATTTTCTTTATTATATAATAATTATATTTAATAATCAAGAAAAATAAAAATATTTTTTCTTAATAACACTAAAAGAAAAAATATTTTCAATTACAAAATTATTTAGATAGTCATATATTTTATCTTAAAAATTATTTGACTTACTTAATTATTTGTGATAAAATAAGTTAATAAATCAATAGGAGGTCTTAAAATTATGATAAATTTAAATAAAGAAAAATCGATAAATATATGCAATAAATTAAATGGATATCTAGCAAATTTAAACGTAGAATATGTTAAACTACACAATTATCACTGGAATGTAACTGGTCAAAATTTTTTTCAACTTCATGGTAAATTAGAGGAACTTTATAATGGAATTTCTAAAGAAGTCGATGAAATTGCTGAAAGAATATTAATGCTAGGAGGGGAACCACTAGCTTCTATGAAAGATTATTTAAACACTTCTACATTAGTAGAGGTTATGACAGGGTGTAAAGACTCAGATAATATATCTAAAGATGTTCTAAATGATTTTGAAGTTCTTTTAAATCAAGTTAGAGAAATTGTATCTCTTGCACAAGATAATTCTGATGAATATACAGTAGCTTTATTAGGAAATTCCATTGGTAACTATGAAAAAAACATCTGGATGCTAAGAGCATTTCTTAAAAATAATTGTAACTTATAAAAAATTAAAAATAGAAAAGAGGTTTTAAAACCTCTTTTTTTCTTGAAAATAATATTATTATGAGATAATATAATATAATATAATATAACATATAATATTATTTTAGGAGGTTATCATTTTATGAAAAATAGTTCACTAAAAAAATATATTAATTATTATAAGTTTCCAATTGGAATTATAGAGCTAATAGTCTCAGATACCTGTGTTATTTCTTTAAATTATGTGAATACTGAAAAAAATCCTACAAATAAAAATAAAATTTTAGAAGATTTAATTTTTCAGCTTGATGAATATTTTCAAGGTAAAAGAAAAGATTTCAATATTGTTTATGAACTTCAAGGAACTAAATTTCAAAAAGAAGTATGGAATTCTCTAAAAAAAATTCCTTATGGAAAAACATGTTCTTATGAAGATGTTGCAATTGATATTGGGAATGAAAAAGCTTCAAGAGCTGTAGGAAACGCTAATAATAAAAATCCTTTGAGTATTATTATCCCATGTCATAGAGTCATAGGAAAAAATAAAACATTAACTGGATATGCAGGGGGATTACATATAAAAGAATGGCTACTTGAACATGAAAAAAAATTTAAATAATAAAATAATTTTGACATTTGAATTTTTATCAATTATAATCATATCATATAGTGTTAAATATTTTCTCAATCAAATATTTTGTTTGTAGGAGGCTATAATGTTTAAAAAAGAAAATTATGTTCAAAGTAATTATAAATTATATATTAATGGTGAATGGAGAGAGGCATCTGATAAGGCAACTTTTATAACAACTTCACCAGCAGATGGCAGTATTTTATCCACTCTTTCAGAAGCCACTGCTGAAGATGTAAATCTAGCTGTTGAATCAGCTTGGAAAGCATTTGAGACGTGGAAAATTGTTGATGTAAAAGAACGTTCAAGAATATTACTTAAAATAGCTGATATTATAGAAGAAAACAGTGAGCACTTAGCTATGGTTGAATCTCTTGATAATGGTAAACCAATAAGGGAGACTATGGCTGTGGATATTCCTCTTGCTGTTGAGCATTTTAGATATTTTGCAGGTGTTATCCTTTCAGAAGAGGGGAGCTCTAAAATGTTAGATAATAATACTTTAAGCTTAATTTTAAGAGAGCCTATTGGTGTAGTTGGACAGATTGTTCCTTGGAACTTTCCATTTTTAATGGCTGCATGGAAAATAGCTCCACTTATTGCTGCTGGAGACTGTAGTGTATTTAAACCTTCTAGCATGACCTCATTAAGTGTTTTGGAACTAATGAAATTAATTCATGGAATTTTACCAGCAGGAGTATTAAATATAATAACAGGAAAAGGTTCTAAAGCAGGAAAATATATACAAAATCACCCTAACCTAAGTAAATTAGCATTTACTGGTTCTACAGAAGTAGGATATTCTATTGCTCAATCAGCAGCTAAAAAATTAATTCCAGCTACTCTTGAACTTGGTGGGAAATCGGCAAATATATTTTTTCCAGATTGTAATTGGGAATTAGCTATGGAAGGACTCCAACTTGGAATATTATTTAATCAGGGACAAGTGTGCTGTGCAGGTTCTAGAGTTTTTGTTCATGAGGATATTTATAATAGATTTATAGTAGATGCTATTGAGAGATTTAAAAGAGTTAAAGTTGGTATGTCTTGGGATAAAGAAACTCAAATGGGACCTCAAATTTCAGAGTTTCAATTAAAAGAAATCCTTGAAAAAATTAAAAACGGTGTAAATGAAGGGGCAACTGTAGCAACTGGTGGTTATAGACTAATTAATGATGGAATGGATAAAGGGGCATTTATAGCACCTACTCTTATTACTAATGTTACGAATAATATGAAGGTGGCTCAAGAAGAAATATTTGGACCAGTAGCCGTTATTATTAAATTTAAAACAGAAGAGGAAGTAATAGCAATGGCAAATGATAATGAATACGGACTTGGTGGCGGAGTTTGGACACAAGATATAAATAGAGCATTAAGAGTTGCAAAAGCTATTGAGACAGGAAGGGTATGGATTAATGCATATAATGATATTCCTGCAGGAGCTCCTTTCGGTGGATATAAAAAATCTGGAATAGGAAGAGAAACTCATAAAATGATACTTGATCATTATACACAAGTAAAAAATATAATAATTAATCTTTCTGAAAAACCAAAAGGTTTTTATTTATAAATTATTTTAATTTTTACTAATTATAAGTTTTTTAACGTAATTGCTTACATAGGATTTGCTCCATATATATATATAGTTACAATATTTTAAAATAAAAAACGGAAGAGAGTTCAAATAAATTTCCTTCCGTTTTTTATTTTAATTATTTTGTAACTACTCAGCTGTGAGTACTACAAAAAACAAAAAATAGCCAAATAA
>CAMTIW010000120.1 GCA_947072665.1 uncultured Fusobacteriaceae bacterium
CTTTTTAAATATCAATTTTTAAATATTTTGGTGTAATTTTAATAAAGTGGATGGGTCTCGTACTCTATTGATAACATTATTAGAATTTCTTCCCAATTCCTTACTTTTTGATTCCATTTTTTCATAATATTTTCACCTGAAAGATAAAGGAACTTTAATAGAGCATCTTCACTAGGATAAACGGATCTAGAATTACTAACTTTTCTAAATAACTCTCTATTATATTGGTAATGTAAATCATCTTTCTAATTTCCATAGGAAAATTAAAAAAATGCGACAACTCATTCCAGTTAGTGTCCCAACTTCTAAGAGATGGCGCAAATCTCTAAAGCTTCAAATATGCATTCTGCATTAGTAGTAATGTAAATGCTTTTTAGCTGTTAAGCATAGCTTTTTCTATCTTGATAATTCATATATATTAATGTATTTCTAATTTGATGTACCATACAACATTGGATCTTAGTCTCAGGAAAAAATAGTTAAAATTGACCTTTTAAACCATCAATAGACACTGTAAAAATATCCTCTAGAATCTTAATTCATCTGCAATTTTTAACCAGAACTTAGAACTTTCATTCTCTCCTATTACGATACTCAAAATATCTTTTTTTCCTTCTAAATCTATTCCTAAAACAACATATATACCTCTATTTGAAACTTTCCCATTACTTTTAATATTAAAATGTATTGCGTCCATGAATACAAAAGGATAACATTTTTATAATGGTCTATTTTTCCAATTATCTATTTCTTCAAAAATTCTATCAGTAATTCTACTAATTTGTAATGCTGAAAATGTTAACCTATAAATCTCTTCAAGATGAGCATTAATCTCAGAAATAGTTACTCCACGACCATACATAGAGATAATTTTGTCTTCAATATCAAAAATATCTCTAGAATATTTAGGAACAACTATTGCTTCAAACTACCCCTCTCTATCTCTAGGAATATCAACTCGAACTTTTCCAAGAGAAGTATTAACTAGCTTAGAATTATATCCATTTCTACTATTAGTAGCTTTAGCGCTTGATTCTCTATCATATTTATCATAAACAATAGATTCGTCAAGTTCAGCTTGCATCAAGATATTAATCATATCTTTAAACATGTTTTTCATAAAATCTTGAGCATCAGCAGTAAATTTAATCTTATTTTGTTCAATTAATTATTTAACAAGTAGATTTACTTCTGAATTTTTTCTAGATATAAAAAAACCTCCTAGATTTTATTGATATTACACCATTAATCTAGAAGGTCTACAATTATTATTTACGCAAAGATTTAAACGCTCTCTTTTTCGATTAAACAATACACTTCCTCTTTTATTATCTCTTAAATATCCTATTATAAATACCTTTGAAATTTTGGATTAGTCATCATATGTCCATGCATTGGTTTTTTAGAGTGACAGCTTACGCAAACAATCTCTAAATTTGATGGACTGTTGTTCGATTTAACTCCGTCCACATGATGTACATGAAGCTGCTTTGTATCTTTTGAGCAATTTTTTCCACAATCTTGACAAATAAACTTTTTACTTTTCTTATAGCTATAACTGATACTCGACCATTCTTCAGAATACTCATTTAATGGCTGTGATAAAGAAGTATGAGCTGGCTCGATATATATTTCTGTATTATACTCATTTAAAAAATCTTTAACATTAAAGTTATTAAAAATTTCATCTTTAAAATTACCTGAAAATTTATAGTTTTTGTAATTTAAATTTCCTAAACAATATTTACATACATTTAGTTCAAGCTCTATATCTTTTTTTATAACTTTTCCACTTACTGTTTTATTCAATAAAAAAATCCCATCGTTCCTTTGACTAACAACATATCTATTATATTTTCCACTTGTATTCATCCTTTCTAGGGCTGTACACCAAGATAGATGGAATTTAGGAAATGATGATATTTTTTCTTCATCTTTAATATAATCTCCTATAAAATCTCTTATATAAACTATCATCTTTTGCCCCGGAAAATCCTTGTGCTCCAATGTTTTATCCGCAGCCACATAAAGTTCGTCTATAGATATATCCAATCCTTTTATTTTTATCTCTTTAAATTTTATTTTTCTTAATATTGCCTCTGAACTTTCAAAACTCGGCTTATAATCTTTAGAAATTCCCATTTTTTCTCTCATTTTTTTGAAAGCTAAAAATTCATTAAAATTAATTAGTTTCATTACTTAGCTCACTACCCTTATTAGCTTTAGCTAATATTTCATCAATTTTTTGTTCAGCTTTAGTTCTTATTCTGAACTCTACTCTCCTAGACATTTTTTTATCTTCTACTCCATTTATAATAATCCTTTTACTATAAGACAATCCATTAGCAGTAACTTTTTCTATCATAAAATTCTCATAGAAATCCATAGAATCTAAAGTCATAATATAATGTAGCGTTGATCTTGTTCTATTTTGCGATAGCTCCATATTTTTAAAATAAGATTCCGTTGATGTCGAATTTCTAGTCCACTCTGTTGACGTATGTCCCTCTATTCTAACCTCTTCTATTTCATCGCGAAACTTATTCGAATTTAAAATCCCTATATATCTAGGAAAAAAATCATCTAAAATCTCTTTAAATTTGTAATTTAAATCACTACTTCCCTGTTCAAAGAAGATATCCGGCTCTCTAAACTTTATAGATAGTGTTTTCTCATCTATGTAAGCATTCCATTGATTTAGATCCGACTCAAACTCTTTAAAAAGCTCCTGATATATAGATATCTTTATCTTTTTATAATCTTCAGCTAAATCTGTCATACCTTGTTTCTCTTTTGCTACTTGTGTCATAAATGCAATGGCTATAAACATAAATATAATCATTAATCCAGACATCAAGTCTGATATAGATGGCCAAAAATCGTCATTTTCAATATACTTCTTCATCTAAATTAACCTACCTTTTTTGCTAAATTAACTACTTTTTGAAGTTCTATAGTTAACGGTGTGTAATCACTTACAAACTTTTCAGAAACTGCTGCTAATTGCTCTCCTAATGATTGAAGTGATGTATTTAATGTAACCCCTAAAGATTCATTTAAATTATGTATACTTGTTTGAAGATTTGAATTGTTATTTTCCACCATTACTTGGATATTATCTGATATTTTTTTTGTTAATGTAAAACCTTCATTTTCAAATTTAACTACCGCTTTTTCGATGCTCAACATCTGATTCTCCATAGCTTTTACATTTACCTCACTAGTTGATTGAATTCCAATTGTTAAATTCTTTATAGCTACTATTATCTCGTTTTGTTGATTTTTTATATTTTCTGTTGAGGCTTGTGTTAATTCTTTAATGGCATTTCTTGCGGAAATTATTTGAGTGTTGTTTTCATCAATATTTTTCGTAGTATTGATTGACACTTTATTTAAAGTTTCTAATAATATTTCTGCAGTAGATTCCATAGTATTTTGAATATCATTTATATAACTTATACTCATTGATGACTGCTCTTCAAAATGATCCGAAAGTTTAGATATATTTTTAATAGCTTCTTGATTAACAATATTTATTTTCTCTAATACATGTTGTGATGATTTATTAACTTCTACTATACTATTTTTTGTAGTAGTAACTACATGCTCTGTTATTTTTTCTGTCGCTAAAACTGTATGCTCTAGTAATTTTGAATCAACTTCTGATATATATATCTCTACATTCTCTGTACTTTTCAATATCTGATCTTTTAATTCTGTTGTTAATTTCTGAGTTTCATCTGTTGTTTCAATAATCTTATTTTTAAACTCATTTATATAAATATCCATATTTGGAATTAAATCTATTGCATCTTGAGACATTTTATTTAAAATCTCGATTGAACTATTTAACGTTTGTTGTTGCGTATCAAATGTAATAATTTTATCGCCTAATTTATTAGCAACTTCGACAATTGATTTACTTCTTTCACTTATTTCGATCACTAACTCTTTTGCTAGATTCATACCATTATATAGCTCTATCTGATTTGCAGTTGTTTTTTCAAGCGTCTCTTTATAGTGAATTTGCCACTCTAGAAGCTTTTCAACAGCTAAATTTAAATGCTTAAAATTTTCACCAAACTGTTCTTGAAGTTGATTATTCAAATCTTTAATACATTCTTGTATTGCTTCTGTAAAAGCTTTCATATTGTTTTCAGACATATTTTTTGCAAACGCTCTAAATTCATCTATCAGTGCATTATTTCCTCTTTCAATCTCTATACTGATAGCATTATTAGTTTTTACTAAATTGTCAAGTTGTGTTCCCATTTTTTCAAGTCCTGAATTAAGTCTTTCTTGAGCTTCATCTTGTGCTTTAACAAGACTTTTTCTTAATTTCCTCATCTCTCCTACTAGAGATTCATCTTTATTGCCAACTAATTCTTCTACTAAAGATTTCATTGCAATTTGATTTTTTTCGGATACTTTTATTGTATTTTCTTTTATATCTTTAATCGAAGAAACTAAATCTAAATTACTATTTACAATAGTTTCTTTTATATCAAACATAAGTGAAGCTATCCTTTCTAGTGAAACATCACTGTTATTTTTTCCATCCTTTTTAACCTTTCTTTTAATAGTCGCTGACTGGAAACACTTCAAAATATTTGATAAAATCAATCCTACTAGAGATGTAGCAAAAGCTGTTTTCATTCCATCTAATAATTTTGGAATGCTCTCATCTAACTTGGCTGTATCAAACTCTAAAAGTCCTGTAAAAATTCCAGCAAAAGTTCCTATTATTCCTAAAGCTGCTATCAGATTTGGTATTGTTGTGCTTTCTTTAGGTTTTAGCAAAATTTTTATACCTGAATAAATAAATAATCCTAACATAAAAATTCCAAAAAAAATATTCATTGGTGTTAACAATTGTTCTAAAATATTCTCCATGTAAAACTCCCTTTTAAAATAGTATATTTTTAAATACTATGTCGTGTAAATTATATATATTTAGTGTTATTTCAAGCCATAACATCATAAAATTTTGACATAATACACTTTATTATAACATATTGAAGATAATGTGTCTAGCAAGTGGAAACTCTCTATTCATGATTTTATAATTGTTTATTTTATTTTTTTATGTCGTTTTTTGCTCCAAAATAGACGATTTCACTCCGATTAACTGTATTTCTTTGGATACATATCGATTTTAATTTTACCCCTTTTAAAGCCATCTTTTTAAACTCTTGGAATCCCGTTATATCAATAATCTATTCCTTATTTTCTTTTAGAAAAGTTGTATTTATAAGTGTTTTTATTATTTCTATAATACCTTCTTCATCCATCCAAAGTAACTAATCTTCAGCAAGCTTAGATTTTTTATTTCTTGTTATTCCATATATATTCTTTATAAAACTTTTTCTATTTAATTATATAGTCATTTTCCTCCTAGTATAGAGTATTCCAAACAAATATATATTTTACAATATCCACCTTTATCTAGCACAAGACTTCTTTCTTTCAAAAAATAATTAGAATAATCAACTATTATTTAGATAAAATTTCTATTTTGGATAAAAAAATCAAAGAAATGAAAACGCCATTGATAAGTACACTGAGAATACCTTATATAAAAAAATAGAGAAAACCTTTAACAGATTTTCTCTATTTTGAACTTTCAAGGCTTTTGATCGGCCTCATTTTCCTATTAGTAAAACTCAACTATTTTATAGATTGAAATATAATCAAAAAATTATCTTTCTCCTCTAAATAGCTCAGTTATTCCTTTTATAAATACTC
>CAMTIW010000121.1 GCA_947072665.1 uncultured Fusobacteriaceae bacterium
ATACACTGCGATCCTTTTAATATTTTAATTATTATTTTCTAATCCTTTTATTTAAGATAAAATAAAATTAAAAAATACTTATTTATATTATTTCACAATAAATATTTTTTATTTATTTTTGATTATAGAAATTTTTAGTTCATAATAATTTAAGATATTATTATGGACTTTTTTATTACAAAAAATTAAAGGGGAGTGAAAATTAATGAAAAAAGAACATGAAAATAATCCAGAGGAAATTAAGAATAGATATATGATATATGAAAATGATTTGAAAACACTAAATAATTTTTTGTACCATAACCCAGAATTAGGTAATGAAGAATATAAAGCTAAGGAAAAACATTTGGAACTTTTGATTAAAAATAATTTTATCGAAGAAAAAGTTAATATAGAAAACAAAACAGCTTATTTAGCAAAATACAGTTCAAAAAATAAAGGACCTGTAATTTGTTATATGGCTGAATATGATGCACTTCCTGAAATTGGACATGGTTGTGGTCATAATATTTTAGGTGTAACTAGTATTGGTGCAGGATTAATTCTTAAGGATTATGTAGATAAATATGGAGGTACAGTTATTGTGCTAGGGACACCTGCTGAAGAAACAAATGGTTGTAAAGTTGATATGGCAAAAGTTGGAATATTTGATAATATAGATGTTGCAATGATATCGCATCCAACTTCAAAAGGACATTATAGTAGTGGAACATCTCAAGCAATGGAGGCTTTAGAATTTAAATTTATAGGAAAAACAGCACACGGAGCTGGGAATCCATCAGATGGAATTAATGCGTTAGATGCAGCTGTAAATTTCTATGTAGCGATGAATAGTTTAAAAACTCAAATTACTTCAGAGGGATCTATTTGTGGAATTATATCAAATGGAGGTGTAGCTGCTAATATTATTCCAGATGTATCTGTTTTAAATTATTATGTGAGGGCTAATACTGTTGAATATTTACAGGAACTAGTGAAAGAAGTGAAAAAATGTGCAGAAGGAATAGCAATGGCCACAGGAACAAAGGTTGAAATTAATAACTATGAATATAGTTTTAAAAACTTAGTTAGTAATGAATATCTTTCTGAAATTTATAAAAAAAATTTAATATTACAAGGTATTAATGAAATTTTTATTCCAAAATCAAAAGGTTCAACAGATACTGGAGATGTGAGTCATGTTTGTCCAAGTATACATCCATCTTTCCCTTTGACTAAATCAAATATTAGTGGTCATACAGTGGAATTTGCAGAAGCAACAATTAAAGAAGAGGCTTATGAAGGAATGAAAGAATCAATATTTGCTTTGGTATTAACTGGAATAGAAATTTTAAAGAATGAAAAAATTTTAATAAAAATAAAAGAAGAATTTATAAAAAATAAAAAATAAAGGAGATAATTATGAAAAAAATAATAGCAATTTTTATGATAATTTTAGGAGGTATAAGTTTTGGAAATAAGGAGTTATATGTTGGAACCAATGCTGAGTTTAAACCTTATGAATACTTAGAAGATGGGAAATTAGTAGGTTTTGACATTGAACTAATGGAAGAAATAGGAAAAGAGATTGGTTACAAAATAGTTTGGAAAAACATGAATTTTGATGGTTTAATTTCTGCACTTCAAACAAAAAAAATAGATGCAGTAATAGCTGGAATGTCAGCAACAGATGAAAGAAAAAAAGCTGTTAGTTTCACCAATCCTTATTTAGTAAAAAAAGGTTATCATGATGTAATTGTAAATGAAAATTCGACTATATCTTCCAAGGAAGAAATAAAAGGAAAATCTGTTGGAGTTCAAGTTGGAACAATACAGGAAGGATTTGTAAAAGAATTAGGTGGAGTAGTGAAGCCATACAATGATTTTGTAGCTGCATTAATGGCAGTTCAACAAGAGAAAATAGATGCAGTTATTTTAGCAGATGTTTCAGCAGTTAATTATTTAAAAAATATGAAAGGACTGAAAGTAGTTGGGCAAGTTGAAGATATAACGCCAGGAGCTTCTATCGGGTTTATAAAAGGAGAAACTGTACTAGTTGATAAGGTGAATAAGGCATTGGTTGATATTCAAAAAAGTGGAAAATATGATATTTTATATAAAAAATATTTTCCTGAAGGTAATAATTAAAAAAAAGAACTACCTGGCGAATTTTTTTAATTTGTTGGGTAGTTCTTTTTTTAGTAATATATATTATTTTCCAAATACAATTTTTAGTCGTTCCAATGTCTCTATTAGAATTTTTTTATGACATGCAAAATTCAATCGAATAAACCCAGTTCCCATTTCTCCAAAAATTTCTCCTGGATCTATAACTAATTTAGCTTCTTTTTCTAATTTTTCATTTAATACTTGATTGGAATACCCTAATTTTTTAAAATCAAGCCAAGCAAGATAAGTCCCCTCTAAATGTCCACATGTTATTTTAGGTATATTTTCTTTTAAATAATCTTTTAAATAGATATAATTATTTTCTAAATTTCTTTTCACCTCTTCTAACCATTCTAGACCATCTAAAGTATAGCATGATTCTACAGCAATAGCCCCAAATAAACTTGGGATAGGTTTGAGTCCTGACTTAATAATTTCATTCAGGTATTCCATTCTTAATTTTTCATTTGAAATAATTATATTTGATACAGGAATTCCTGCAATATTAAATGTTTTACTAGGTGATGTACAGATAATTGAGTTATTTATGATATTTTCATTTAATATTCCTATGGTTGTAAATTTATTTCCAAATAAAATAAGGTCACTGTGGATTTCATCTGAAATTAAAATAACATTGTTTCTAAAACATATTTCTCCAATTTTTTCTAAGTCTTCTTTTGTCCAAACTTTTCCTATAGGATTATGTGGATTACAAATTATCATCAATTTATTTTTAGGATTACTTGCTTTTTTTTCTAAGTCTTCAAAATCTATAAAATATAAACCATTTTTATCTATTAAACTATTATCAACTATAACTCTATTATTATTTAATATAGAGGATTTAAAAGGTGGATAAACTGGATTTTGAATTATTATACCATCTCCAATTGCTGTAAAAGCTTTTATTGCAAAATTTAATCCTACAACTACTCCTGGTGTTGAGACAATCCATTCTTTTTCTATTTCCCAATTATTTCTGATTTTATTCCAATATTTAATTGAATTGTAATATTCTTCTGAAGGGATACTATAACCAAAAACACCATGTTCTACTCGTTTTTTTAATTTTTCAATGATTATTGTAGGAACTTTATAATCCATGTCGGCAACCCATAAAGGAATGCTATTATCATCAACATAGGTAGCCATTTCATGCATTCCTGCCATACTCCATTTTCTTGAATCTGTATTTTTTCTTTCTACATAGTCATCAAAATTTATTATAGCTTTGCTAACTTTTTTCATTTTTCCTCCTATAAATATTTTTATTACTTTTCAAGTGATAAAAGTATTTGATTTAATTTTTCCATTGTATTTTTATCCAAAACTTCTTGATAATTTTTATCTAATAAATTGATATTGTTATCTATCTCTAGAGCTATTACTTCTCCTAAGGAAGTGAGAGAAACAGAATAACTTCTTCTATCTTGAGAAGAAGTTATTTTTTTTATATAGTTCATTTCTTCTAATTTCTTTAAATTTTTAGCAATAGTAGCTTTTTCTATAATTCCAAGTTCGCTTATTTCTTTAGGAGTCATGGTTATATTTTCATAAAGTTTAAAAATAATTAAGTACTGAGCACCTATTAACCCAGTATATTTCATTTTTTCATCAAGAAATTTTCTTTGAAGTCTACTTATTCTTGAGAATAATATGGGAAGTTTTATTGTGGTCAACATTATCATCTCCTTGAAATAATATCAATAATCTAGTAATAAATAAAGAAAGTATAAGCATAACTAATATTTGTAAAGCTCTTGTTGAAGCTTTTTGTACTATATCAGATTCAGGAGTTAAATATAGTGAGAGTGGTAAAACAATTGCTCCTATAAGTGTCATATAAAAAATACGTTTCTCTTTTGTCTCTGAATAATAAGCCAAATAAATTATGGGATAAAATAGGACTAATAGAGAGAGTAAAAATAACGGTGGAAAGAGACTCATTCCATCCATGATGAAGCTAAATATTATAGATAAAAAACACCCTAAAATATGACACCCTATATTCATAATTGATAATTTATGAATTTTATCCAGATATATGTTTCCATAAATACCAGTTAATGTTGCATAAGCAAAAAAAGTATCTCTAATATCAAAGAACATATATGAAATCCAAATACTGAAAACAATAAAAGAAAGAATAAAAGTATGTTTAATATTTTTATGAATATATTCTCTTTTTAATTTTGGAACTGGTTGATTATTTTCTTTTGTTGGGATTAATGTTAGTAGGATAAAACCAATGAGACCACCAATAATAATATCAAGAGATAAATCTTTAACCATAGATTCAACACTTTTATCAGAATAACTCCCATAAATAGTAGCAAAACTATAGCCCAGTATTCCACTCCTTACTGCTGAGGCATAATTATGTGAAAAATAAAAGCCTGTAAAAATTATTGAAAATGTTATAACAGCAAATGCACCTTGATTGTATCTAAAGATTTCACTAAAATAAAGTCCTAAGGTAGCAAAAAGATATACCCAAATTTGTGTTTTAAAAAATCTTTTTAATGAAAATTTTTTAAGCGTTGTAACTAAAACCATAGCAGTTATAGGAATTTGGAAATTAAATGCAAGATTTAGATATTTAGCACATAAAAGTCCTATGGAAATAGCTAATGTTACTCTTAATATATTTCTATTTATAGTTTCTCCTTTCTCCATAAGCCCCTCACTAATACACATAATTAAATAATTTTATTATATTTATCCAACATTTAGCGATAAAATTCATAAAACCATTATTAGATAAGAGAATAACAGAAGCTTTAGAGCCACTAACTAAGTTTTGGATATTAGAGTTATCATCTATTTTGATAGAAAGTCTTATTTTTCCAGCATCTCTTACCCAACGGTTATCAGGAGCAATAGCTACAAGAGAACTAGGAGTAGAATATCCTTCTGAAAGAATAGGATTAACTGTAAATATTTTGCCACCAAATACTTTATTAGGAACTGCGTCAAATAGAATTAATGCTTTTCTACCAGTAATCATAGATTGAAGATTTTTTTCTTTAATATTAACTTCTAGCATCATGGAAGAGTTATCTTTAATATAAAACAAAGGTTTTCCAGCTGTTATATATGAGTCATTATGAAATTGTTCCATAACTATAGTTCCATTTATAGGGGAATATATATAAGAATAAGATAAATTTAATTTAGCTTTTTCTAAGAGAGATTGAGCTTGTTTTAAGCTGGAATTTTCAATTTCGTTTCTTCCTCTTTTTATAAGAAGTGAATTTAATTGGTTTTTTGTTTCTTCTATTACTTTTTTTGATTGCAAAAACTTAACTTCAATATTTTCATATTCTTTTTCAGAAATATATAATTTATTATATAAAATTTTATATTTATTTTTATCCCTTAAATCTCGCTGATAAATATTTTCATTATTTTCTAATATTTTATATGTTTTAGAAATATCGCAGTCTAATATTTTTAATTCATCCACTGTTTTGTTATAATTACTTAGAGCAATGTTATATTCTTCATTTAAAATATCTTTGTTTAAGCTAAAAAGAATATCCC
>CAMTIW010000122.1 GCA_947072665.1 uncultured Fusobacteriaceae bacterium
AGCCTAATGAAGAGAAATTAAATGGTGCTTTTGAATTTGGTTATACTTTTGCTAAGAGTATGTCTGAAAAATTAGAGACACATAGAATGAGAAAAGTTGATGGTGACTTTATAAATGTTGAAGGATATAGAAGTTGGAAGTGTACTGTTTGTGGTGAAGTATATGATTTAGAAAATCCACCTCATGTTTGCCCAGCTTGTGGAGTTGGAAGAGAGTTCTTTATAGGTGTAGAGAAAGAAGTTTATGCTGAAAAGGATTTCCATGAAAAAGTTGTAATAATTGGTGGAGGAGTAGCAGGTTTAAATGTTGCTGAATCAATTAGAAAATATAGTAAAGACGCAAGAATAGAGATTATAGAGGCAGAAAAGTCATTGCCTTATTATAGAACTATGCTATCAGAACATTTATATAAAACATTAGATGGGGAAAATTTATATTTAAAATCATCTAATTGGTTTGAAGAAAACAATATAGATTTACGTATAGGAACTGGAGTAAAGAGTATAGACTTCGATAAAAAAGAGATTTTAATGTTAGATGGAGAAGTTTCAAAATATGATAAATTAGTTTTAGCAAATGGAGCTAGAGCTAATATTCCTCAAATTCAAAATTCAGCATTGAATGGAGTATTTTCATTAAGAACAAAAGAAGATGCTGAAAAAATAAAATCATATTCTAAAATAGCGAAAAAAGCTGTTATTTTAGGAGGAGGAGTTTTAGGACTAGAATCTGCTTTTGCAATGAAAGAGTGTGGGTTAGATGTATCGGTTATAGAGATTATGCAAAGAATTCTACCAAGACAGGTAGATGAAAATGCATCTTTAATTTTAGAAGAAAAAATTAAAAATTATGGAATTGATGTATATAAAAATAGTATTGTTAGATCATTTGAGGGAACAGATAAAGTTGAACAAATAATTTTAGGACATGGAACAACTTTAGATGCAGATTTAGTTATTATATCTGCAGGAATAGTACCTAATAAAGATTTAGTTGAAGAGTTAGGAATTAAGTGTAATAGAGGGGTAATTGTTAACGAATCAATGGAAACATCTATAAAAGATGTATATGCTTGTGGAGATATTGCTGAATATAATGGAAAAGTAATAGGGTTATGGGATACAGCAATTGATCAAGCAAAAATTGTTGCTGCTAGTATAGTAGGAATAGAAAAAGCTTTTAATGAAAAACAACAACCATTAATATTTGAAGGTATGGATACAAAACTTATATCAATAGGAAAAATTCATTATGATACACCAATCTGCGATGCTTTAGAAGAGATAGAGCATTGTGAAGCAAATTATAAAAAGTTATTCTTCGAAAATGGAAAAGTTTCAGGAGGAATAATTATTGGAGATATTTCAAAAGGTGCAGATTTAATTAAGGCTACTAGAGGTAAAATAGAGAAGAAAAGTATATTAAGATCACTATATAGTTAATCAAAGAAAAAATATAAAAAAAGAGGTTACTACACCAGTAGTAACCTCTTTTTTTATATTTTAATTTTCTAAAATCATTTTTACTAAATAATTTTTCAACGTTTTTTTACCTAAAGAATTATAAAGAATTACTTCATATTCTTCACCACTTAAAGATGAACGGACTTGTTCATAAATACCAAAATTAATAGAATTTTCATTAGATTTAGTAAGTTTATTAACTGTTGATAAAATATCAAATTTCTTTAAAAAATTATTGAAATTAATACTTGTAATATTTTCTAATCCTAAAGGAGCAAGAGCTCTATTAGCACTAGTTAAAAATTGAGATATAGTCATATCTGAATTTTGAAGATATAGCTTTTCAATAACGTTTTTTATTTCAACAGATTTATCTGTGATAGATGAATAGTTTTTCATTGTTCTATCTCTTAATTCTCTTTTATTTTTTAAGTAAGAGTTAAATCTTATTTGGATATATTTTTGCTCTTTTTTGTTAAGAGGTCTTTCAGAAAAAAACTTTAAAAGATTTTCATTTTTATCTTTATACATCCCTTTAACAACATCAAATAGAATTTCAACATCATACATAGAACTGTGAAGTGAATCAGAATCAACATCTACATCGTAGAATTTAGCTAAGTCAGAAAGTTTATTAAACTTTCCAATATTTATATTCTTAGATTCTATAAAAGTACAGAAAGATATTAGGGCTTCAAACCCAATAAAATCTTTATCAAAAGAAAAGTTGTGAGCAACAAAGTGGTCTATGTCTCCACAAAATTCAATAAAACTTTCAATATCATCAATATAATGCTTTGGATAATCAGCGTTTTCTCTATATTTTGAAATAGAAGATTCGTCTAATCCATTAATTTGAATAGCAGCAGGGTTAACAAACTCCCCAGGTGTTCTAAAGTAAAATCTATTAAATCTGTCAATCTCCTCAAGTTTATCAGGTAAAACAACAGCTTTGATAGCAGATAGTGATAGAACAGAACTTCCGTTAAATCCATTTGTTTCAAAGTCAAAAATAATAATTTCTCTCTTGTACATATAATTTCCTTTCGTAATAAAAAATAATAAATATCTATATAATAATCACATACAATCATATAAAAGTCAAATAAATAAAAAAACAATTCTAATTATTGAAAAAACAAAAGTAATAACTATAAGTCGTCTAAAAAGATATTTTTTTTATTAAAACATCTAAAAAGTATCGATTATTCTCTTATTTAAATCCTCAAAATCAATGTCTATAGAACAAAAATTGTATACATCACCATTGTTTTCAAGTAAACTTTTAATATCGTTCAGAGTCATTGTATCACAATTATAAGAAAGTTTGTAATTATTTTCATATTCATTTTCTTCAGGAGAGATTTCATAGATCATATTGCAGTTTTTTAATAAATAAATTATGTCTTGAGTTATACTCATAGAAAAATTAGTTTTTTCCGATAATTCTTTTATAGTAAGTGGAGGTTCGTTGTTAAAATAATTAATAACAAACTCTCTTAATATAAGAGTTGCTATTTTATATTTTGAATCAAAGTTTAAATTTTTAACCCCATCAATATTTTTTAAAAAATCTTTATTTTGAAGAATATAAGTAAAGTGAGCCCCAATTAAAATAATAAACCAAATAATTTTTATCCAAGTTAAGAAAATTAATACAATGGAAAAACTTCCGTATATTTTACTGTGATTTTGTATAACTGATTGCAAATTAACAAGAAGAAAATTGCTTTGATTTAGTAAAATAGATACAAAAAGACCAGATAAAATAGTATGCAATGGATGTATTTTTGTATTTGGAATTATTGTATAAAAAATCATAAAAAATAGCCAAAGAGCTATATAAGGTATTAAAAAATTTAAAATTTTTAGTGATGAAAAGAATTCGATTTTTCTATCTAATATATTCATGGATAAAACTGTTATAGGGAGAGATACACAAATTATAAGAAAGTCTCCCACTTTTTTAGAAAATCTTTTTGATTTTTTTATTTTCCAAATTGTATTAAAAGATTTCTCAATAATAGAAAATAATGATAAAATAGAAAAACCTAGAAAAAAGAATCCAAATCCAGCAAGAACGCCATTACGGGTTGTATCTAAAAGGTTTTGAGTTAACTTTATTAAAAAATCAAGAGAAGATTGATCAATTGGTGAGTTCAATGTAATTGTTTGAATGATATAATCGTCAATATTTAACCAACGGGCAACACTTAAAAGAATAGCCAAAATAGGAACCAATCCTAAAATAGAAAAATAACATAGAGAACTTACCCATAATTTAGAGTTTGATCTTTTATAGTTAATTATAGCTCCTTTTGCACTTTGATAAAGATCTGAAAAGTGGATCTCTTTAGCAGTATCTTGATAGTATTTATTTAAAAATGTATCTATAATTTTTTTTAACATAATAACCTCTCCTAAAAAAATGTGTTTTATATAATTAAAGTATACAAAAAAAAATGGTATAATTCTATAAATATTTAATAAAATATAAAGGAGAAAAAAATGTGTGATTTAGAAAAGAAAATATTAAGATTTTTAATTGATGGAAAAGCATATAGTGACGAAGCTATAATAAAGAATTTTGGAATATCAGAAGAGGAGCTAAAATTAATATATGAGAATTTATTAGAGGAAGGATATTTAGAGACTTATGCTTCTTTTGAAGAGAGACAAAAATCAGAAAGAGAAGGTATGAATGAAAATCATTGTGGAACATCTTGCTCTAGTGGTTCATGTGGTTGTAAAGGGGAGAAAGATTCACAAGTAGAAAAAAAATGTTGTGTTGAAAAAGATTTAGATACAAGTAAAATATTAGTTTTAACAGAAAAAGCACTAAACTCTTAAAAGAGTTAGTGCTTTTCTATTTATAAATTTCTAAAATCTAGTTTTAAAATCACATTTTTGACATAACTCTTCAACTGCAATTTTTTTAGAAAAAGAATCTCTTATAGCTATTGTTCTAGGTTTAGTTAAAATATTATCTAGAGTCTCTGAAAAAATATTTCCTAATTTTATAATTCCTTCTCCATCTAAGCAACAAGGAACAACATCACCATTAGAAAGAATTCCAATATGATCTTTTAATCCATGGCAAACTCCCTTTTCTCCAACAAAATTATTAGACAGACTAGGCCAATTAAATTCACTATCAGAGTTAATATATAAATGATTTTTTAACTTTAGACCTTTACCAGGAATAATAAGTGGAGCTAAATCATAGTCTAAATTAAAATTCTCTTTTATTTTTTCTAAAATTTTGTTATTGCCTAAATTTTTTATATGAGTACTTTCAGACGCATTGAAATTCCAAAGTCTTAAAGAGATATATGTTTTTTCATTTATAAGAGATTTGTTTACAAAATTAAAAATATCATTTAAGTATTCAGTGGAATCAATTGTATCTAGTTTTCCATCAAAACTATGAAGAGAAAAATTTATTTGTCTAGGTGGTGATATCTCATTAAAGAAAGAGGCATGTTTTTTTATTAATGTTCCATTTGTAGTTATATTTACAAAAAAATCTAAGTCGTTAGCCATTTTTATAAACTCTTGCAAATTAGGGTGTGATAACGGTTCCCCTTTTATATGTAGATAGATATATTTGGTATAATCCTTAATAGAATTTAAAATATGTCTAAATTCATCTACACTAAGTAGTTTTGGTGCTCTTTTTGTAGTTGGACAAAAGCTACATGCTAAGTTGCAACAATTTGTAATCTCAATATAAATCTTTTTAAATTCCATAGCTAATCTCCTGAATTGAATAAATTATATTTAGAAAAAGACTGACTTAAAAAATAAATTAAGTCAGTCTAGTAATTTCTAAGATTATTTTTTTATAATGCTCATAATATCGTTAGATTTATGATCTAAGTTATGAACTGCATTTATATATCTAATTGTTTTAGTTTTTCCTCTAACAAGTAAAGTTTGAGTTCTTGCAATATTACCTTTCATTTTAACACCTTCTAAAAGGTCTCCACCAGTTACTCCAGTAGCAGAGAAGATAACTTCATCATCTTTAACCATGTCATCCATAGTTAAAACATCTCCAACATTAAGTCCCATCTCTTTACATCTAGATTTTTCAAAGTTAGAAATTTTATCATTCTCTAAAGAAACACCTTTAACTTCACTTCTAAGTTTTAATCTAGCTTGCATATCTCCACCTAAAGCTTT
>CAMTIW010000123.1 GCA_947072665.1 uncultured Fusobacteriaceae bacterium
AGTATATTTTATTTTACACTAATTTGAAGGTTTACACAATCTTTAGGACAGACCCTTATTTTAAAAAATAACTTGACTATTCTCATCTTATGAGATAGTAGTTACCTATTATTTTTGTTTCTTTTTACTGATAAACTGTTTAATTTTTTTTGTTTTTATGGTATCATTACATATACTCATGATTTATCTCCTTTCGCTGACGTTTAATTTGTGTTTTTCCTGAGCATATTGATTTTATCATGAGTTTCTTTTTTTTATAACTTTTGGGACAATTTTATTATACAACTTAGCTTATTTTTGAACCTTTTTAATCAGCCTCACTCTGTTATTTTTTTATCTATATATGCTGAGTTTCTATAAATTTCTCTTAATTTAAAATACTTAACCATAGTATAAAGTGAACTTACAACGGCTATTAGAAAACCTTCTATTCCATCTAAAAATCCTAATCTTAAAAAATACATTCTTATAAATTTATATAAGGGATTTAAAACTATTTGAAAAAGTGAAGTTTTTTTATTTTTTTTATAATATTCTAAGGCACCTTCTGTTGTGTATCTATTAAATTTTATAAAATAATCTTCTAAGTTTATATATGAATGATGTAAAATCTTTTCTTTTAATTTTCCTACTACCTTGGAAGTCTCAAATTTTTCATGTACCATATTTAAATTAAATCTTCCCGCTTCTTTTTTAAATAATCTAATATGATAACTTCCACTCCAGCCACCATGCTTCAATTCTTTTCCAAAACAAACTGAAGAAAAATTAATCTCATATACATCTAAAGATGGTATTTTTTCTGTTATTATTTCCTCTATTTTTTTATTTAGTTCCAAAGAAATTTCTTCATCTGCATCTATATTTAAAATCCATTTATTTGTGCTTTTTTCTATTGCTAAATTTCTTTGTCCTCCATATCCTAACCATTTTTGATCATAAATTTTAGCTCCATAACCTAATGCGATTTCTTTTGTTTTATCAGTAGAGCCACTATCAACTATAATAATTTCATCAGCTATATTTTTTATAGATTCTAATGTTCTACCTAAATTTTTTTCTTCGTTAAAAGTTATTATAGACACAGATAAGCCCATATTTCACACTCCCATTATTATGAAACCAATTGATAAATTTTTCCTAAAATTAAATTTCTACATATAAATAAATTTAATTTAAATTTTTTCACACTAAAATCTCTAAGTTCAACTCTTTTTATGGATAATAAATTAGGATTATATGAATTAGTTCCTTTTTTTGTTGTAACAAAACCTACAATCCCTAGTTTTTTTAAAACTTCTATTCCTAGCTTGCTTTTATGTCCCCAAGGCCAACAGAAAAATTCTACTTTGTTATTTAAATTTTTCTCTATTAATTCTTTATTTTTCAAAAAATCCTCTTTTACTCTCTCTTGAAACTCATTAAAACTTTCTCTCTTAACATATTTTTTTAAATTTTCATCTATAAATTTTTGTCCCTCTTTTAGCATTTTTTCTTTGGAAAGATTCTTTAAATATTCCATATAAAATTTTTGAAATTCATCAAAAAATGATTTAGAAACATCTAATCCTAAAATCGAGTATTCTCCTCTTTTTCTAAATTTAGGATAACCTTCTTTTATTTCACCATACAAATATGAATCAGTACTATCTTTTTCATCTTTTGAAAAAACATCTAAAAGTTTTATATTTTCAAATATCGCAGTATGTTTGTGAGAATGAGCTTGAAAATCAACAAGACCACTTTCATGCATCTCTCTTATTTCTTCCCAAGTCATATACTGTGAACTTATAGCGCTCCCTTCCTTTAGATATTTTTTTATAGATAAATAATTAGCCTCTTGATTATTTAATATATTCGGCTCTTCTTCCCTCTTATCACCAATATAAAAACTATTTAAAAATATCGTTGCCTTCATATTATATTTTTTTAAAAGTGGAAATACATATTTATAGTTATCATAATACCCATCATCTAATGTTATTAACATAGCATTTTTTTCTTTATCTTTTATTAGTAAATCACTTATCTTTATAGTATTTATTTTTTTTTCTTTTAATATTTTTAAGTGTTCCTCAAATAATTCTGGTGTAACAGCTGAATCATTATTCACTTGATGATATAAAAAAATAGGTATTCCTTTTCTTTGGAAATAACTAACTAAAAATATTATTAAAACTAATATAGTGAAAAATATCATTTTATTTTCTCCTTTTTTGCATATCTTATAACAATTATATCATAAAAAATAAAAGTATAAATATTTTTCATTTGTTTTTCTCTAAATTTGACTAAAAAAATAAATAATGTTATTATTTTAATAAATTAATAAAAAGAAAAGGTGTTCCATGTTTGAAAATAAAAAAATTCTAGCAATTATTCCCGCTAGAGGTGGAAGTAAAGGCATTACTAAAAAAAATATAATTGAAATATTTGGAAAACCATTGATACAGCATAGTATAGAATGTGCTTTAAATTCAAAATATATAGATAAAGTAATTGTGTCTACTGAAGATATAGAGATTGCAGAAATTGCAAAAAATGTGGTGCATATGTTCCTTTTTTGAAAATACCCGAGTTAGCAACTGATACCTCCAAAACTATTGATGCATTAGTATATACTATAAAAGAGTTAGATAAATTAGGAGAAAAATTTGATTATTTAGTTTACCATACACATTATTATTGCTAAAGCAGTTTTCATAGCTATTTTTAAGTATAGGAAACTATACTAGTTTGTCATGTTCATTTTTTTTATTTTCTTTTCAATATTTTCCATTTAAAATCTAAACAATCAATATTAACACGTTTTTAATTGTAAATAGTTAAAGAGAAATAATTCTATACTTTCCTAATATATAAAAAAATGGATAAATTTAAACTAGTTAAATTTTATCCATTTTTATATAAAATTTTTATGCTAATTTTTTAGTGTTTACACAAAACTTGAAACAGTCTCAATTTATAGGTAGTTTTAAAGAATTTGAGTTCTTTTTTTTAATTATGCTATAAAACTTACTAAATATTTACTCTTTTAATTTTTCACAATATTTTTTTCCTTCAAATGTTAATCCCATATCTTTTTTTATAATTTTTAATATTTTTTTTTTCTCATATTTTATTCCATAAACAAACTCTTTTTCTAAAAAAAAATCAATCATTCTAATAAACTCATGTTCTTTTATTTCCAATCCTTCAAAAGAATTCTCGCTAATTTTATCTAATAATTCAATTTCTTTTTTTTTCATTTTCTGTCCTTAAAGTTTTTTAAATATATTCAAATAATTTTTTATTAAATTCACGTTCAAATAATTCAAATATTACCACTATGTCAGGATCAAAACTTTTCCCACTTTCTGATTTTAGTATCTCTAAAGCTTCTTCATGTGAAATTTTTTCTTTATAAACTCTTACACTTGTCAATGCATCATAACAATCAGCAACACTTACTATCCTTGCTTCTATAGGTATATTCCTTCCTATTAAACCAAAAGGATAACCACTTCCATCCCATTTTTCATGATGCAATAATATTATATTTCTTACTATATTACTACCATCTAATTTAGTTAATTCTTTTATTCCTAATCTAGAATGTTCTTTTATAAATCTGAATTCATCTAAACTTAACTTAGTTTGTTTTTCTAACAAATTTTTCTCTATTCTTTTCTTTCCAATATCATGTAATAGGGCACCTTTTTTTATTTCTTCTATATTATCATTTTCAATACACATTAATTTTGATAATATTTCAGTATATTTCCCTGTTCTTTCCAAATGCTCATTTAAAGATTTTTCTAATTTATATTTTATTAATATTTTATTTATTTCTTCATTTTTTTTTTTCTTCTTAACTAGAAATGAAAAAATTTCTTTTAAATTTATTATTATTCTATTTTCTATAATATTACCATCCTAATCTTAAATAAAATTCCATAATTTTTATATGGATTTTCAAAATAGGTCAAAGAGGATATTTACATACCCCCATTAACCATAATATTTTTCATAAATACAACTTATTTTCTTGGATCTATTGTTATATTAATTACTGCTCCACCTACATATTCACCAGGATTCTGTTTTGTTTCAACTTTTGTTTCTCCTAATATATAAAATGTTGATGTATCAACTGATGTTAAAGGTGATGTTATATTTAAATCAACCCCTAACTTTTCTGAAGAATTATTCTTATTAATTAGCTCTATGGATCTTTTATCTAAAGTAGCTGTGATTTTTTTATTTTCATCGTGCAATATCTCAATTTTTCCTGATGCATTATAAACTTTTCCATCATTAAACATATCACCGAATAATAACTCATCACCCTTTATAGAAAATCTTACTTTTTTCTTTAAGTTTATTGTATGTGTCCCTATCGCTCTTTTATTACTTGCTATATACTCTTTCATAATAATTTTCCTTGAAAAATAATCATTACCTAATTTTAAAGTTTCAATTTTAAAATTATTATCCTCAAATCCTATTTTAAAACTAGAATCTCCTATTTTTATTTCTACATCTCCTGTTCCTTTTATTATTGGAACCTCTTTAGATGTTCCAACTCCGTCTATTTCTAATGTTATTTTAGATAAATTTCTTCCTGAAGGAATATCACCTGTAAAATTAATTTTCGGTTCACTAGTTCCTGAAACTTTTTTACCGTCTTCATCATATATATATTTATCTGATACTAAAGAAGAATAATTTAGCTCAAAATCTACTTCTCCCTTTAAATTAAGTTGCGGTAAATTAACAGTATATTCAATAAATTGATTTGCTTTAGGCCCTGATTTAGGATACATTATAATTTTTTTATTAAACGCTTCTCCATTCCAATTTTTAAATTTAAAATAAAGGTAATAATTTGTATCTATATCATTTCTCAGTCCATATGCTATAGTTACATTGTCATATACAAAATCTTTTTTCATTATATCATTATTATATACATACTCTTTTTCAATTAGATTATAATAATTAATCCAATTATCAGACACTAAAACCTCTTTTGTAACTGGAGAAACAGAATCAAACAAACCTTTCCATCCAGTATTTGATTCTATTTTCAAATCTCCAAATTTTATTACATATGTTTGATTATCTTGAATTGCACCTTCAATACTTTCTATTAAAGCTAATTTTGTTTTTGCATTAACTACTTCAATTATAGCTGTTGCCAATGAACGTTTTAATTCTTTATTTATGGTAAAATTATATGTACCTTCTAATAAAGCTCCATTATAACCTTTCATTATTACTTTTTTATTAATAGCTATATCATCTAATAATACGACTCCAAACTTTAAATTATTATTTTCAAATCCTATTTCTAGTTTTGAACCATTTAATGTCATCACTCCTAATCCCGTTCCATTTATTAATGGAACCTCCATTTGAGATTCTAACCCTTCCATTTCTAATGTTATTTTTGTAAAATTTTCACCAAATGGCTTATCCCCTGTAAACGATACTGTTGTTCCTGTATTTTGCTTACTAATTTCTGTTCCTGTTTTATCAAATAACATATCATATCCCGCTCTTAATGAATCTAATTTAATTATTATATTTCCTTCTATAACTTTCTTTTTATTTTTATTTATATTTATGGTATGCGTTCCTATTGCTCTTGTATTACCTGGTATAT
>CAMTIW010000124.1 GCA_947072665.1 uncultured Fusobacteriaceae bacterium
TACTGAACCTTAATTTAAATGGAGTTTATAAAATGAACATAAATTTTTTTAAAATAAAGAATTATAGTAAAACTATTCAAACAATTTTTTTAATCAATTTTATTTCAGTTATGGCTTTTCAAGGAATTTTTAGTATCTTTACAGGTATCCATGTTAAAAATTTAGGATACGGAGAAGGTGCTTTTGGAACCTTATTATCTTTTAATAATATTTTCATTGCTGTGGGTTCTTTATCTTCAGCTTTTTTTATAAAGCGATTTAATTTTAAAAAAACACTAGCTTTTGGTTTTTTAGCTCTTGGGTTTGGGACTTTAGGGCTGGGACTTTCTAATGATTTTAATTTTCTAATTTTTTTCTCTTCTTTAATTGGATTTGGTTATTCTATCCCTTTAACTTCTATAAGTGTACTACTCAATGATAATGCACCTCCTGATAAAAAAGTACAAATTTTTAGCACAAATTTTGTACTGCAAAATATTGGAGTCATTATTGGAAGCTATTCCGCTGGAAGTATTATAAAATTTCTTTCTTTCTTTATTGAAGAAAAAAGTATAATTCCAACTATTTATATCCTTACATTTCTCACTATAATTATAGGATTTTTCCCAATTTCTAGACTAAGTTTACACTATGAAAAAAATCCTAAGCTAAGCTCAAATTTTTATATAGATTTAAAAAAAATTTTCACAGGAAAATCTTTAGAGTTTTTAAAATATAACACTCTTATTGGATTTGGAGCTGGTCTTGTTGTTCCTTTTTTTAGTATCTATTTAAAATTTGCCTTAAATATAGATTCAAATAAAGTAGGGTCTATCATGGCTATCTCACAACTTGGTCTAGTCATTGGTGGACTTCTTGTTCCTCATATTTCTAAAAAATTTGGAAAAGAGTTTACTGTAATTTTATGCCAAGTTTTGTCAGTACCTTTTTTATTATCTATAACTTCTTTTACCAATATTTCAATTGTAACATTCTCTTTTTTCATGAGATCTACTTTAATGAATTTAAACCAACCCCTTATTCAAAATATTTCAATGGAATGTGTTAATAAGGAGTTAAGACCACTTTTTAGTAGCTTTGTTTCTATTAGTTCTTACTTGACTCGTAGTATAAGTGTTATTCTTGCAGGATATCTTATGGAGCGTATTTCATATAATTTACCTTATTATATAACTGTAGTTTTTTATTTACTTGGAACATATACATTTTGGAAAGCATTCTCTAAAAAAAAAATTAAGAAAGTCTAAACTCTTTCTTAATTTTTTTTTTTATTAAATTTTAACATTTAAAGCTGATCCTAGAATTTTTAGTTCGTCCATTAACTCTTTAAATTTTTCTGGTTTTAAAGACTGTGCACCATCACAAAGAGCTTTAGTTGGCTCATTATGTACCTCTATTATTAAACCATCTGCTCCTGCTGCTATAGAAGCTTTTGACAGTGGATTTACTAGCCAATATTTTCCTGTTGCATGACTAGGATCTGTTATTATTGGTAAATGCGTTAGTCTTTTTAATACAGGTATTGCACTTATATCAAGAGTATTTCTTGTATAAGTCTCATAGGTTCTTATTCCTCTTTCACAAAGAATAACTTTATCATTTCCACCTGCCATTATATACTCTGCTGCCATTAATAACTCTTCTATAGTTGCTGATAACCCTCTTTTTAATAAAATAGGTTTATTTGTTTTTCCTAATTTTTTCAGAAGATCAAAGTTTTGCATATTTCTTGCACCAACTTGAATTATATCTACATCTTCCACAAATTTTTCGATTAAATCAGAAGACATAATTTCGCTTACTATTGGCATTCCTGTCTCTTTTCTAGCTTCTTTAAGAAGTTCTAACCCTTCTAATTCTAATCCTTGAAAAGCATAAGGAGATGTTCTTGGCTTATAAGCTCCTCCTCTTAATATCTTGGCTCCTGCTTCTTTAACTGATTTAGCAATAGATACTATTTGCTCTCTATTTTCTACTGAGCAAGGACCTGCCATTACAACTGTATTTCCACCACCAATTTTTATTCCATTTATATCAATAATTGTATCTTCTGGATGAAATGATCTACTTGCTTTTTTGTATGGTTCTTGCAATAATATTACTTTCTTTACAAATTCATAGGATTCTATTTCACCTATAGCAATCTTATTTGTTTCACCTAAAACTCCTAATACGGAAGTTTTCTCACCTACAACATAATTAGCAACTAGTCCTTTTTCTTCTATAATCTTTATTAATTCTTCTATCTCTTTTTTAGTTACGTTGTCATTTAATTGGATTATCATTTAATCCTCCCTCAAATATTTTAAAATATATTTGAAATTGATCTTTCTAACTCAGATTCAAGAACTGGAACAGCTTCTTCTAATTTCAAATTCATTTTATTTGCAATACTATATAATTGTGTCTTTTGCTCTTTCCTATTTGCTTTATTCGGAGCTTCAGTTACTAAAACTTCTGTTATCATTATATATTGTGTATCTTCTGTTAATGAGTCTAAAGCTAATCCTGTTGCTCCACCTATTAATCCTAGGGCAATGGCTGTGTTTGCTGAACCAGTATTATATCCACCTAATCCTGCACCTACTCCGGCTCCTAATAATGCTGATGTAGCTTTTGATCCTTCCTCTTTTAAATCCATTTTTTCAACTTTTAGTACATTAGCTTGTAACCAGTAATCAGCTTTCTCTGGGTTTACAACTATTTGATATCCTTTAGCTAAAAGTTTATTTTTTATTCCTAATTCTACGTTCATATCATATTGTGTTGTATTTTTAACTTGAACATACACATTTTTATTATTTGATGGCTCTAACCAAATTGTTTGTGTCATTTTAGTATTTGTTGTTAGTTCTCTTTTATTCATCATAGTAGAAACACTGCTACAACCAGTTAAAATTAAAGTAAATACAAGTGCTACCACCATAGAATTTCTTATTGATTTAATCATTTTTTTTCACCTCTAATTTTGATCTTTTTTTTTTATTTCCAAATTATAACATAATTAATACTATTTTATAACTATAATTTTTATTTTATGATATAATTAAAATCATATACATACATTAATTCAAAATTAGGAGTAAATCATGGATTTTTATAAAGTTATCCTAGTTAATGGGTTTTCAAAAAATAACAAAAAATTTAATTTTTTAAAAAATCATTTAACCTCTTTAGGGTTTAATGCTGAGCTTTTAAATACGCCTCTTTTTTTTAATGATGCCTCTTTTACTGAAAAGGCTTTAGAAAAAAAATTGAATGATATTATTAAAATTAATGAAGCTGAAAACACTGCTTCAGAGCTAGTTCTTATTGGATTTGGTCTTGGAGGAGCAATTATAAAAAAAGTTTTACATGATAAAAAAATTAATAACTTATTTATTAAAGTTATTCTTATTGCAACCCCTTGTAGAAGATCAAAAATTTCAAGAAAGTTATCACCTCTTATTAGGTTATTAAGTAAGGTTTTTAAACCTTTAAAACTTTTAAGAAATAATAGATATCTTAGTTTACCACTACCTAAAGATATTTCTATTGGAATTATTCGTGGAGTTGAACCAAGTTGTAGAATTTTTCAAAAACTAATTAATGAGCCCAATGATGGCATTTTCCAATCTAATGAAGTTACATTAAAAGGTAAGAATATTGAGATTCTTGATATTCCCTTCGGTAGAGTTGAACTTCTAAGAAGAAGAGGCACTGCTGAATATATTGTTGATTTTATTGAAACTGGTAGATTTAAATTTGATTAAATAAAAAAACTGTAGATATTTTCTACAGTTTTTTTATTTATTTATTTATTTATTTATTATATAGCCCAATCTCCATTTATAAATATCTCTATCTTTTCTCCTGTAAATGTTTCACCAATTATTGATAAATCTTCTGTTCCAATCATAAAATCTTCATGATTTAAAGAGGTATTCATTCCTACTTTTTCTTTTGATTCATCATTTAAAGAGTTTCCATCCTTTATGCAACTTGAATAAGCTTCACCAAATGCTAAATGACATGATGCATTTTCATCAAAAAGAGTATTGTAAAATAATACACCAGTATTAGATATTGGTGAGTTATATGGTACTAACGCAACTTCTCCTAGATATCTAGATCCAATATCCATATTTAAAAGGGCCTCTAATGAATCTTCTCCTAACTCTGCATTAAAACTAACAACCTTTCCATTTTCAAAATTAAGAGTAAAATTATCTATTATATTTCCATTGTATATTAATGGTTTTGAACTTACTACTTTTCCATTCACACCAGTTTTTAAAGGCATTGAAAATATCTCTTCTGTTGGCATATTTGCCATAAATGGGATTCCATTAGTGTCTAAATCTCCACCTCCAGCCCAAATATGATCTTTTACTAACTCAAGTTCTAAGTCTGTTCCCAAAGAATTTTTATAATATAATTTTTTAAAATTCATATTATTCATAAACTCTTTTCTTTTATTCAATTTATCGTTATGATCTTTCCAAGCTTTCACCGGATCTTCTAAATCAACCCTTGTTGCTTTAAATATCGCATCCCAAAGTTTTTCAACAGCAACTGTATCTTCTGAATCACTAAAAACTTTTTTAGCCCATGACTTTGTTGGTATAGATATTACACACCATCTATTTTCATTAGTCATGAATTTATTCATTACATGTTTCATCTCTTTTCTTCTAAGTGTTGTATACTTAGCAACTCTTTCCTGATTAACATTTTTTAATAAAGTAGGATCTTCTGAATGAATTGATAAAAATGAAGCTCCTTGATTTGCATAATATTCTAATGATTCAACTTGCCATTTAGGATAAGTCTCAAAAATATCATCTGATCCATATAAAAATCTATCTCTCTTTACAATTTCGTCACTCCAATGTACAATAACTTCTTTAGCTCCAGATTGATATCCTTTTTCAACTACTATTCTAGTAAAATCATAAGATTCAACTGGTGAATTTATTACTAAAATATCACCTTTATTTATATTCAAACCTATTTTAACTATTAAATCAGCATATTTTTTTAAATTATTTTCCATCACTTCACCTCTTAATATTTTTTAGAATTATACCATATTATTTTAAATTCATATTTTATTTTTATTCTTGACTAATTTTGTCATAAAATGGTAAAATAAATTATATACAAAATTAGAATGATTTATAAGATATCAAGGAGTGATACAAATGGATTTATCAACATGGGATGAAAATTTATACGATGATACTTTTACACCTGCATATAATGCTTTATTAACTGAATTTGAAGAGGGTAAAATAACATTAGAAGCTATAGAGAATAATATAACTGAATTTAATACAGTATTAATGAATGCTTCAACTGAAGGAAATGCAAGATTTCAATATTGCACAGCTTTAATCGATGCTCATGAATATGCGTTAGCAGTTATAAAAAAAAGAAATAATCTATAAGTTTAAAGAGTGGATTAAAATCCACTCTTTTTTTATTTTTATTATTTTTCTCTAAAGCAATAATTAAATTTAATTGGAATTATCTACAGCTTTTAATTTTTCTATAATATAATTTCTATCAAAAGGTTCCCCTTTAAACTTCCATTTTTCCATAATTAAGTTAACCTCTTTTAAGTCATCATTTTTTAACCTTATTTCAGAATGAAGTTTTGGAT
>CAMTIW010000125.1 GCA_947072665.1 uncultured Fusobacteriaceae bacterium
CTAAAGAATCATCGAATCTATTAAAAAGTGATGAAGAGTAAATTGCTGTTAATATAATATTATTTTCTTTTATAAATTGAAAAATATTATTAACCAAAGTTCTAGGAAGTGCATAAAAATTAGACTCATCATATTTTACAATATATTCATATGAATTATATTCATTTTCATCAAAAGATTCTATTTTACCAATAAAAAAATAATCGTTTTCAAGAATAATTGAGAGTTGTTGATTTTTATAAGGGATTAAAATAATTTTAAATTTTTCTGTAATTTTAATATTAATATATTGAATAGTACACCTACTTCAAGGAAATAATTTCCCCTTGGATTTCAAAATTAGAAATAAGATATTTTTCGTCATTACACATTAAAGAAAGTTCTTCTTTATCAAAAGAGCAACTTAAATCTATATTTTCAGTAATTATAAGAATTTTAAGAGTGGGATTGCTTTGAGAATTATATACAATTAAATCTTTAGAAAATATAAATTGAAAGTTATATTCTCCTGAAAATTTAATATTTTCTATTTTTGGAATTACAGATAATAGAAAAAATCCCCCTAAACTTCCTGATTTTCTAGTTATAGGATTACTCCAAATTTTTTTTGAAAATTTATTAATAAAAATATATTCTTGAAGATTTTTTATCTTTTTCTCAAAAATATAGTTATCAATTTTTTTAAATTCCCAAAATACTAAAGATGAAATATTTTTTAAGTTTGCTTTATCAATTTTTGAATTTTCATAGAGTTCTTGTACATTAACTTTATTTTTTAAAGAAAGGGTGAATGAAAAAAAAATAGTGCAAATAAAAGTTATACAAATAAGTATAAAATATAAGATGAAACCTTCATTTTTTTTCATAGTTGATCACTTCGTAATAAAACTTCTTCAACTTTTATTCCATTTTTCATTTGAAATTTTAATAAAATACCACCCTTTATTTCAGTAAAACTTCCATTGAAAATTTTTGATAATAGAATTTCATCTTTCCCAAATTTAAAAAAACTAGAGCGATTTCCAGAGTTCGTACCTCTTGAATAAGTTAAAATTTGATTGATTTTTGAATTTTTAATATCAGTTATTTTAAATCTGTAAAGATGAAATTGATTTTTTTTTATATTTTTTGATGAATTCATATTATTTAAGTAAAAACTTGGAATCTCTAAATAGAGAGAATCACCAGAAAGATTTTTTTTTAATATAAAATTATTTATTTTTTTTATATGAGTGGAATTTAAATGTGGTGAGTTAATATTTAAAACTGCTAATCCAGGGTTAGAGACTCCTTCTAAATTTTTATTTTCTGTTTCAACAGTGGTTGAAGAAACATAAGCAGACAATCCTTCGATAACTCTATAGAAATCATGGGAAGAGGATTCTATTTTTGTATTTTTATGAATAATAATAGAGATTTTAATAAGTGGATATATGAGAAATACTAATAATGAAAAAAGGGCTATGCAAACAACAAATTCAAGTATAGAATTCCCTTTATTATATTTAGAAATCATAAGTAATCTCCTATTTTATTTATTTATAAATTATTTTCTGTAATGATAATATTTAATATCTTAGAGTTGTTTTTTACTGATAAAATTAAAATAGTAATATTTTTATTGGAATTTTGTGGCATTCCAATATTGGGAACGGTTGCAAATTTTATTTCATGAGAATATTCATTTAGTATTTTATAATATCCTTGAGATTCAATTTTTTTTATAAAATTATCGTCTAAAATCCCCTTTTTATTATTTGAATTTAAAACTTTAAAAAACAGGTTAAAATAATTAAAAATTGGTATTATTAATACAGTAACTATTGTAAAAGTTACTATAAATTCTAATAGAATATAACCGTTCCTTTTCAAAATAAATTCTCCTTTAAAAATCCCTTATTAATTGATAAGGGATATCATATCAAACATTGGTAAATATATACCTAAAATAACAAAACCAACGGATAAACCTAAAATAATAATAAGAATAGGTTCCATAAAAGTTAGAATAAATTGTATTTTTTCATGAAATTTATCTTGTGAAAAATCATGTATAGAAAATAACATTTTAAGTAAAAAACCATTTTTTTCTCCAATAGAAATCATGGAAAGAATAGTTGGTGTGAAAAAAATAGAATTTTTAAATGCTTTTGCAAGAGGTTCTCCTCTTTTAATTTTATTACATACTTCAAATAAATGTTTTTTCAAAATATAATCATTTTCTAATGTAATAATTATTTCCAAGGATTTTAAAATTGTAACTTTTGAATTTAAAAGTAAAGTTAATCGTTTTATAAAAACTAGTAACACATATATTTTATAAATCTCTTTTAATATAGGTAAATTTATAGAGACTAAACTTTTTATTTTTTTTCCGAGATTTGATTTAAGAAAAAAAAATAAGAAGAATAAAGATAAAAAAAATATAAAAATTATAAAATAATAATAATTATAAAAAAAATGGTAAATTGTTAATAAAATTTCAGTTAATATAGGTAGGCTTTGATTGTTTTGTTTGAAAATTTCAATAAATTGAGGCAAGATAAAAATTATTAAAAATAATATTATAATAGTAGAAATAGAAGCAACAAAAATTGGATAAATCATTATCATAAGAATTTTTTTTTTAGTTTTTCATGTTCCGAGAGTTCCAGTGCTAAATTATTTAAAATAAGTGGAAGTTGAGCACTATATTCTCCAACTTTAATTAAACTAATATAAAATGGTGAAAATATATTTTTATGTTTTCCCAAAGCGTGGTAGAAAGAAAATCCATTTTCTATATCCACAACTATAGTTTCTAAAATATCTGAAAAATAAATATTATGGGATTCTTTTATTTGAAGGTATAAACATTCTAAAAGAGGAAGACCACTGTTTAACATAAAAGATAATTCTTTGGTGAAAATTATTAAAGAGTTTTTGTTTATAGAAAAGTTAAAAATTTTTATCATAAAATTTTTATAAATATAAGCATTAAAAAGAATAAGATTTTCTTCTTTTAATAAAAACTGTAATTCTTCAAGATTTTTAGCTTTAAGTTTTCCAGAACTTCTAATATTATCTTTTGTATAGGCAATGTATTTATAGGTGTTCATAAAAGTCTCCCTTAATTAAATTAAAATATTATAAAAATGGTTCATTTTCTACTAAAGGTTTATAAATAATATTTAATATTTTAAATTGATGAGAAAGAGTAGGGTATTTACTTATACTAATCGTAGAATATATAGAACTAAAATTTTTATTTAGTGATGTTTTCAGTGTAAAATTTAAATTTAAAAATTGTGATTTATGAGAGTTAAGATATTTATCTAAAGAGGTATCTGAATCTATTCGCGATATTAAATTTAATGGTAAAATAAAAAATAAAATAATAATAAAGAAATAATTAGAATTATTCATAGATTATATCACTCCTTTTTCCAACCAATTAAATTTTTAGATTGACTACTTTCATGATAGGTAGTTAAATTATCTAATGTTATATCTCCTGCAGACACATTTTTATAAAGATTTATAGTTAAAAATTTAAATTGAGAAAAAGTATAAAAAGCTATTCTATATTTTCCTAAAGATTTAGAGTTGAATAGATATATTGTAAAAGCATGGCTTAAGTTACCGCTGGGAAGAATAGATGTTTTTAAAGTTCCACTGTGTATATTTTTATGTGGAATTCTATATTGAATAATCTTGGGTAAATCTATTTTTTCTAAAATAAGAAAATTATTTTCAATGATAATTTCTTTACCATAAGTATTAAAAGTTAAATATATAGTTTTATTGCTATAATAAGATAGGTCTCTATACTTACTGATTACTGCAATAATCTGTGTTATAGCATAATTAAAAGCTCTGGTTTCTAAATAATTTTTATAGTTAATATGAATAAGAAAAGTAAAAAATGAAATGAAGGCTAGATTTATAATTATTTCTAAAATTGAAAAACCATTATGTTTATTCAAATATTCACCTTGGACAATATGACTTATTTTAGATTATACAATAAAAAAAATGTAAAAACAATCTTTTTATTGTTAAAAATAAAAAAAAGAACCTTTAAAGGCTCTTTTTTGTTTTATTATTATTTTAAATGAAGTTCTCTATTCATTCCTAGAACTAATTTTTCAATGAAACCGACTCTAGGTTCTACTTCACCTTTTTCAAATTTGGAAATAACTTGTTGAGCTACACCTATTCTACTGGCAAATTCAGCTTGAGTTATTTTATTCTTTTTTCTATAATTCACAAGTTCTGTTATTAAAAACTCTCTAAAACTAGTCATAAATACCTCCAATACAGTTAAAAATCACAATTTTATTATACAAACTTTTCAATGTAATGTCAAGTGAAAAATTAGAATTTAAATGAAGTTTAGGTATTTTATAAAGTAAAATAATAGAAAAAAAATAAAAATATTTATAAAATTTTTTATTTGTGATAATATTTATATTATGAAAATATTTTAATAAAAATTAATATTAAGGATGTGAAGAAATGAAATTATCTAGTTATTTAGACCCAAAATTTATATTTATAGACTTAGAAGCAACAACAGTGGAAAATGCAATAGAGATAATGACAACTAAAATTTCTGAAAATGATGAAATGGTAAAAAAAAATAAAGAAAAAATTTTAGAAGCCGTAATAAAAAGAGAAAGAGAATTATCGACAGCAATAGGAAGTGGAGTTGGAATTCCTCACGCTAGATTAGATGACTTTAACGATTTTATTATATCCGTTGCAGTTTTAAAAAATTCGATTCCAGTAGAAATAGCAGGAAGTAATAAAAAAGATGATATGAAGTTAATTGTATTAATTTTATCTGATGTATTAAAAAATAAGAATATTTTAAAAACAATGGGTGCTATATCAAAATTATGTTTAAAAAATCCGGAATTATTAAAGAAACTAAAGGAGTCTAAATCTAAAAATGAAGTTATTAAATTAATAGAAGATTCTAATATAGAAATCTTGCATAAAGTAATAGCTGATGATGTATTGAGTCCAGAAATAAGACCAGCTATTTTAGGAGTAACTTTAGAAGAAATTGCAAAGAGATTTATTTTAGAGCAAACTAGTGGATTACCAGTTGTAGATAAAGATGGAAATTTTTTAGGAGAAATAACTGAGAGAGAATTAATAGAATATGGAATGCCTAAGTACACTAGTTTATTAGATGACTTAAATTTCTTAACAGTGGGAGAACCATTTGAAGAATATTTATTAAATGAAAAAATAGCAACAATAGATAAAATATATAGAAAAAAAGGTGTTATTAGTATAGATACTCAAGCCCCTATAATGGAGATATGCTCAATTATGGTAAAGAAAGGTGTAACTAGATTATATGTTGTGGAAAAAAATAAATATTTAGGAATGATAAAAAGATCTGATATTATAAAAAAAATACTTCATATTTAAATTATAAATAAAAAAATCTCTTTAATCATTAAAAATTAAAGAGATTTTTCCATTATCTATAAATATTTAGAATTTATAAATTCAATGAGGAAAATAATATTATTAAAATAAATAAAAAAAGTATTGACGAAATATAATAACTGTGGTATTATTTATCTTGTGCATGACAAAAGGTTGTGGACGACAAAAAGGACATTAACAACAGAATAGAGAAGAAAAA
>CAMTIW010000126.1 GCA_947072665.1 uncultured Fusobacteriaceae bacterium
ATGACAATATTATTTAAAACAGTAAAAGTAGTGCTGTTTGGGAAGGGGATGTAGATGGAGCCTTTAGTTTCAATAGTAACACCAGCATATAATGTAGAGAAATATATTGAAGAAACTATAAATAGTGTTTTAAATCAAACTTATAAAAATTGGGAGATGATAGTAGTTGATGATTGTTCTAATGATAATACATTAAAATTAATTCAAAATTTTTCAAAAGAAGATAGTAGGATAAAAAGTTATAAAAATACTATAAATAGTGGTGTTTCATTTACGAGAAATAAAGCTATTGATATAGCTCAAGGAAAGTATATTGCTTTTCTAGATGCTGATGATTTATGGGATAAAGAAAAATTAGAAAAACAAATAGAGTTTATGGAGAAAAATAAAATTTTATTAAGCTATACAGGGTATAGAAAGATAAATTCAAATGGAACTTTAAGAGGAGATATAAACGTACCATTAAAACTTAACTATGATGAATTACTAAAAAATTGTTTGGTAGGATTTTTAACAGGAGTTTATAATCAAAAAAAATTGGGGAAATATTATTTTAAAGATATGAAAGTTGAAGATTATATTTATTGGCTAGAAATGATAAAACAAACAGAATTTGCATATGGAATAAAAGATTCCCTAGCAAGTTATAGAGTATTAGAAAATTCTAGATCGAGTAATAAAATAGATATAGTAAAGTATCACTGGAAAATTTATTATGAAATTGAAAAATTAGGATTATTAAAAGCGATTAAATATTATTTTATTTATATATTTAGAGGATTAAAAAGATATAGAGTTTAAGGAGGAAAAGTGCTAACAGCAATTATAATGGCTGGTGGAAGTGGTGAAAGATTTTGGCCACTTTCAACTCCAGAGAAACCAAAACAACTATTAAAAATATTTTCAGAGAAAACTATGATTAGAGAGACTGTAGATAGAATTTTACCTATTATTCCTGCAGATAGAATATTTATAGCTACAAATGAGTTACAAGAAATAGCTGTAAAAGATGAATTAAGAGATATTCCACAAGAAAATATTATAATAGAACCATCTTTTAAAGATACAGCAGCAGCAATAGGATATTCTGCATTAGTTATAGAGAGTAGATTAAAAAGGTTTTTAAAAGATGGTGAAAAAATAGAGGTTGTAGTTTTAGCCTCTGATCATTTGATAAGAGAAGAAAATATTTTTAGAGAGATTGTAACTAAAGGTGCAGAAGAAGCTAATAAAAGTGGAGTTATTGTAACTTTAGGAATAAAGCCAGATAAACCAAAAACAGGCTATGGGTACATAGAGATAAAAACAGATGAAAAGATAGAACTAAATGAAGTTTATAAAGTGAAAAGATTTCGTGAAAAACCAAATCTAGAAACTGCTGAGAATTATGTAGCTTCTGGAAAATATCTTTGGAATTCAGGAATGTTTATTTTTACAACAGAAACTATATTTAAAAACTTTGATGTTTTAATGGAAGAGCATACAGAAGTATTTAATTCTATAAAAGGAAAATTATTACAAAATAGAATAGGATTAGAACTCACTAATTTGGTGAGAGATGACTTTGAAAAATTTGAAAAGATTTCGATAGACTTTGGAGTAATGGAATACTCTAAAAATATAAGAGTTATACCAGTAGATATTGGATGGAATGATATTGGATCTTTTAATGCACTGGATGAAATATTTCCTAAAAACAGTACAGGAAATGTTATTAGAAATTCAACAGTATTAGAATTAGATTCTGTGGATAATATAGTGGTGGGAGATGGGAGTAAAATATCACTGCTAGGTGTAAAAAATTTAGTTGTAGTAAAAAATGGAGATAATATATTAATAGCAAATAAATTTAAAACCCAGGATATAAAGAAGTTGCTTCAGAAAGGATAGTAATGAAAAAAATATTATTTATAGGTAAGAATTATAAAGATGGTATAGTTAATGGTGGAAATGAAGTAAGTAAAAGAAATGTTGAAATTTTATCTAATTTTTTTAATGTAGAAGAGATATTGTTAGAATATAAAGTTTCAGCATTAAAAAAAATTAAAGATACTTTATTTTTAAATTCTTTAAGCTTTGATAAGGAGATTAAAACAAAAATAGAAAATTTAATAAAGCATAAAGAAATCAAAGAAGTATGGATTGATAATTCATTATATGGAAGTATAGCTAAATTTATAAAAAGTATAAATTCTAAAATTAAAGTAATAACATTTTTTCATAATATAGAATACCATTATTTCAAAGATAAAGTAAAAGTTGAGGGGATACAAAATACAATAATGTTACCTTATTCATATATAAATGAAAAAAGAAGTTTAAATTTTTCTGATAAAATAGTTGTTTTAAGTTCTAGAGATAATAAAATATTGAAAAAACTTTATTCAAAAAAAGCTGATTTAATATTACCTTTAACATTAAAGGATAAGTACGATGAAGAAAAAATAAATAATATAAATAATAATAAAAAACCTAGAGCATTATTTGTAGGATCAAATTTTTTTGCAAATGTAGATGGAATAAAATGGTTTATAGATAATGTGCTCCCTGAAGTAGAAATAGATTTAATAATAGTGGGGTCAGGAATGGATAGCTTGAAAGATGAATTAGAGAACAAAAGTAATAAAGTTAAAGTATTAGGATTTGTTGATGATATTACATTAGAATATGCAAAAGCAGATTTTGTGATAGCTCCAATCTTTAAAGGTTCAGGAATGAAAACAAAAACGACAGAAGCATTAATGTATGGGAAAACAATTTATGGAACTACTGAAGCTTTTGAAGGGTTTGAATTAGAGTATGATAAAGTAGGAGGAGTTTGTAATTCAAAAGAGGAATTTGTGGAGAATATAAATGAAAAATTATGTTCTAAAAATAATAGATATTCAAGAGAAGTGTATTTAAATAAATATTCAAATATTAGTATTATAAAAGAGTTAGAAAAGGTGATAAGATGATTCCTTATATATTTTTATATATAACAATAGGTAGTATAGGATATATAAAGTTTGAAAATAAAAAAAATATAAATAATTTATGTTTTATAATTATATTTTTATTCATGGGATTTAGATATAATGTAGGATGGGATTTTAGATGGTATTTTGCTTTAGCTCAAAAAACTTATTTAAATAAGTACTCTATTTTTATGACTTTAAAAGATATAGGAGCATGGGATCCAGATAAGTTTCAATATTTAAGACTAGAGTTTCTTAATAAAGCTATATATAAAATAGCTTGGTATTTAAAAAGTCCACAAATTGTGGTTTTGATATATTCATTTTTAATGCTTTATTTTATAAAAAAGGGATTAGATAATGAGAGAAAATATTCAATATATCCATGGATAATATTTTTATCAATACCAATATTTTTTTTTAATTTCAATTCTTTAATGAGGCAAGCTGTTGCTATTGGAATAATTTTTTATAGTTATAGATATATAAAAAGTAGAGATATAAAAAAATATTTAATTACAATAATTTTAGCTTTCTTATTTCATTCTACATCTATATTTATAATTCCTCAATATTTTTTGTATAATATAAAATTATCTAAAAAGAAATTAATGTTGATACTTATGAGTTCCTTTTTTGCTAAACCATTTTTAATGGTTGTATTAAAATTAGATATATTTTCAAAATATAGAATTTATATAAACAATTCTTTAGGAGAAGGCGGAAAGATAATATATTTTTTGATAATTATTATAGGAGCATTAGTACTTTTATTTTATAATCAATTAATTAGAAGAAAAAATAATAACTTTTTTATTAATATGATAATTTTAGGGTGCTTTATTTATATTAGTTTAATATCATTAGGTCATCTAGGACCTAGAATCTCAATGTATTATATAATTTATATATTATATATAGGAAAAGATTTTATATATTTATTTCAAAATAAAGAATTAACAAAAGGTTTGTTTTTAATTTTAAATGGATTATTAATTCTATTCACTTTATATGTAGATTTAATAAATCCAATTAGAAAACAGTATATTCCATATAGAATTGTATTTTTAAAAGTATGAAATAGAAAGTATATATGTTAATAAGAAAACTATATTTGGAAAAAAAGTATAAGACCCAGAAAATAAAATCTAAGACTTTTAAAAAAATGAAAAAATCTTTATTAAAATATATAGAAGGCTGGGACAAAAACCATAGAATTAAAAAAAACTAGGTTATCTATTTCCAGCTGATTATAGAAAAAAGCTGTATAATTTACAAAAATATATTTAAAGACTTGACTTAGTACCAAGATATAAATTTAGAGTTTCTTAAATTAACTAGTATTATCTGTATGGAGGTTAGATGGAAAAATATTTTATAACATCATTTTACTATCCGTTTGTGGGTGGGGGTGCAGAATTATCTAATAAGTTATTAAACGAAGGATTAAAAAAAAATAAATTTAAAGTTTTAACTTTTGGATATGAAAATAAAAATGAAAAGATTAATGATGTAAAGATAGAAAGAATAAAATTTAACTTTTTTAAATCTGAGTATCTAAAGAAAGTAGAATGTAAGGAATTCAAAGGATATTATATAAGATATGATAAATTAATTTCATATTTTTTTACATATTTTTATAAAAAAAAAATTTCAAATTTATTAAACAACAAAAAAATAAAATTATTACATACAAGTGGAACTCATGGTTTAAATCCAGAAGTTTGGTGGAAAAAAGCAAAACAAAAAAAAGGTATTGTAATTCATACTTTACGAGATCCTCAATTAATATATACAGGAACTGTTGAATCAAAAGGAAGTGTGAAAAAAATTATAGATTATTTTCATAAAAAATATTATATAAGATATGTAAATAAATACGTAGACTATATTCATTCACCAACACAATATATGATAGATTTACATAAAAAAAAGGGATTCAAATTTAAAAATATAAAAGTTATACCAAATACTGTAAATATAGAGTTTCAAAAATCAAATTATAAGAATAAAGTTATTGATTTAGTTTATGTAGGAATATTATCTGAAAATAAAGGAGTGAAAACACTTATAAAATTAAAAGAAAAGAATTCTTTTCTTAATGTAGTTTTTGTAGGTGAAGGAGTTCTTTCTGAAAATGCTAAAAAAGTTGGAATTCAAGTAACTGGTTGGTTACAACAAAGTGAAGTCTTTGAATGGATAAAAAAAAGTAAAATATTAATTTTACCGTCTGAATGGGAGGAAGCTTTTGGCAGAGTTTTAATAGAGGGGGTTGCATTAGGAACTATATCAATTGGAAGTAATATGGGTGGAATTCCCGAAGTATTATTTAATGATTCAAGATATATTTTTGAAGCAAGAAATATAGTAGAATTAAATCAAAAGATTGATAGAGTTTTATCTTTAAATCAAATCGAATATACAAAAGAACTTTTAAGATTACAGGAAAAAATGCAGGTATATAAATATGAGAATCATATAAAGCAATTTGAAGAGTTTTATGATGAAATTTTAAAAAATAGGGGATGATTAAATTAATGAAAATAGCAATAGCAGGAACAGGATATGTGGGGTTATCCAATGCAATACTGTTAGCTCAGAATAATGAGGTAGTAGCATTGGATATTATTCAAGAGAAAGTTGATC
>CAMTIW010000127.1 GCA_947072665.1 uncultured Fusobacteriaceae bacterium
AGAACTATTAACTTACTAAAAGAAAATTTTTCTTTATCAAAAACAAAATCATTTATTACTGATACAATAAAATTTGATTTAATTTTCGAAGGAATCACTCAATTAATAACAGTCATTTTAACTAAAGGGATTCATAAAATAGAGCTATATAAATCTACTAAAACTTTAACTCTATTGTCTTAAATTGGGATTTTTGTGCTTCTTAAATTTTCTAAATTTATATAATTTTTTAAAAAAATTTAGAAATCAAACCTTAATACTCTTAATTTTAAAAATTTGAATTTTTTCATCTTAAAAAACATGACTTTTATAATTATCTAAGTTTATTACATACAATAATCTCATTTTTTTATTCATTTTTTATTACTTCCTCCCATCGCTTTGTTTCAAAGTTATATTTTTTTATTATTTTTGCTGGAGATCCTACTATTACACAATAATCTGGAAATTCACCACGAACAACTGAATTTGCTCCCACCACACATTGTTTTCCTAATTTTGTCCCTGCTTGAATAGCTGCACCATATCCTATAAAACAATTTTCTCCAATTTCTGTTTCTTTTATCAGATGTTTTTGCTCCATAATATGTTTATCTATTTCTTTATAATCATGATTCAAATTAGTTATCAATACATTTCCCGATATAGTTGTATTTTTTTTTATTAATAATTCTCCCCCTGATATAAGATGTAATGACTGTCCAATTGATATATTATCTTCTAATACTATTCTTCCATCCCCGTGCACTTCTATTCTTGCATGAGGATATATCCTTACTTTTTCACCAATAGATATTTTTTTATAACCATAAATAAATAATGGCTTACCTAAGTAAGATTTTTTTCCAATTTTTTTAAATAAAAAGCTATATATAAAAGCTCTTATAACCCAAAAAAATTTTTCCATACTATTATTACCTCGCTTTAGTCAATACTATTCTTCTAAAATATTTTAGTTGTGAATATATATAAGCCACTATATAAATAAATAAAGAAATATATTTACTCTCTAAGGCAAATTTTAAATTTTTAAGTTCTCCTTTTTGCATTTCTTTTAAGTTTGAACTTAATCCACTTTCACCAAATCCTCTTTTTCCATCTCCAAAATTTAAATAACACTCATTGATTAAAAAACAATTAAAATTATTAGAAGCTTTTAAAAAAAAATTCCCTTCTTCTGCATATTTTTGATTTTCTGGAAACAATCCAATTGTTAATAAAATATCTTTTTTAAAAATAACTGTAGATGGTTGAAAAAAATTTTTAAAAATTAAATCTAATACACTTATTTGAGTTATTTTGGTAAATTTCTTAAAAAAAAATTGCTTAAATACTTTGCCGTTTAAAGTTGTTCCTAATAAATCTATTCCTTTATTTTCTTTTAATAAATCTATTTGAACCTCCAACTTTTTATCATACCACTCATCATCTGAATCTAATAATGCAATATATTTCCCTTTTGCTTTCTTTAAACCTTGATTTCTCGCACTCGAAACTCCACCATTCTCTTTATTAATTATAATCATATCAATATTTTCATTTTTCAAACTTACTTTATATTCTTCTACAATTTTTAAAGAATTATCTTTTGAGCCATCATTAATTACGATAATTTCTATATTATCTTGGTAAGTTTGGCTAATTACTGAATTTAAAGCTCTTTCTATTGTTCTTTCTGAATTATACATAGGAATAATTACAGAAACTTCTATATTTTTATTCATTAAATATCTCCTCCAACCAACTACCTATACTGTATTTTTTATAAATATCTAAATCAATTTCTTCATAATCATTTTTTATAAAATCTAAATCTAAAATTGGGTTATTTCTATCAATAATTTTTATATTATTTGAATTATAAAAATCATAATTTTCAATATTTTTATTTGTTGTAATTAATTTTTTTTTCATACCCATTATCTCAATTGTTCTCATTGTTAATCCTACTTGCTTTAAATGTTGTATATCTAATATAACTTTAGAGTTTGATATGATATCTAAAACTTCCTCTTTTAAAATAGATTTAAAACTAAAATCTTTTATATCTGTATTTTTATAACTTTTATCAAATATTTTTTTTATTAAATAAATAATTTTACTAGGAAAATACATAAAAAAATTCACGTTTAATTTACTCTGTATTGCTTGTTCTTTTATTAATTTTATAACTTTATATCGATCACTATGAACGGTTCCTATAAATGATACATCATATTTTTTATTATTATAATTTCCTGCAAGTTTCGAATACTCATCTAAGTAAAATAAAGGTCTAAATTTAAATCTAGAATCTACTTCACAATCATTTTTATCAAAACTAAAATGACTATCAAATTCTGATAAAATCTCTCTTACATTTTTTTTATTTTTTATAGAATCGAACATATATATAATAAATTTTGCAGTTTTTTGAGTTTCTTTTAATTTTTGTAAAAGTTTCTTTGTTATTGTTTCAGGACTTAAAAAAAAGATATAATCATATTCTTGATTTTTATTCTTATCTATTATGTTATAATAATATTTCTCTATTTTTTTCTTTAATAAATTTTTTTTTAATCTAATTATGACCTTATCTAAATTACTAGGATTCATTCTTTCATCATACAAGTCAACTTTTGCTCCCATTTTTTCTAACTTTATTTTTATTTCTATTTCATAGTTAAAAAATTTAGGTGCAAAAAAAAGAATTTTTTTATTAATGAAATTTTCCATTACTTATACAACCCTTTCTTTTTCATTTCTTCAATTGATTGTTCATAATTATCCTCTTCTATACTTTGAGTCTCAACCCAATTTACAAAGTTAGATATTCCTGTTTTAAAATTCACTTTAGGTTCAAACCCTAAAAGAGATTTTATTTTAACTAAATCAGCATAATTATGCCTTATGTCTCCTAATCTATAATTACCACTTATTTTTATTTCTATATTTGAATTATATTGTTCTCTTAAAATTTCTGCAACTTCTTGCACTGTTATTGCCACTCCTGTTCCTACATTAAAAGTCTGATAATTTGCTTCATCTTTTTCTATTCCTAGAATAGTTGCATCTACAACATCATTAATATAAACAAAATCTCTACTTTCTTGACCATCTTCAAAAATATTTATATCGTTTCCATTCTTTATTCTTGTTGAAAAAATTGATAAAATTCCTGTATATGGATTTTTTAATGATTGTCCTGGTCCATATACATTTTGATACCTATATGCCACTACTGGTATTTTTAATGATTTTCCAACAATCATACACATCTCTTCTTGAGCTTGTTTTGTAAATCCATACACAGAACTTGGATGTTTTCTTGTTTCTTCTGTTGTTGCTTTTAATTCCACTGTTATATCACATATTGGGCATTTTACATTAAAATCTCCACGAGACATGTATTTATCTTCCCTTTCTTTTGGATAAACTAATCCATGATTTGGACAAATATATTCTCCTTCTCCATAAATTGCTCTAGATGATGCCACAATTATTTTCTTTACGGTATGAACTTCATTTGTTAAAATATCTAATAATTCTGAAGTTCCTTTTATATTAACATCAATATATCTATTTATCTCATACATAGACTGTCCAGTTCCTGTTTCTGCTGCTAAATGAACAACTGTATCAATATTTCTCAAAGCTTTTCTCCATTTCTCTCTACTCTCAACACTTCCTAATATAAATTCAACTTTTCCTTCTATACTTTTATAAAGTTGAGAATTTTTATAATTTTCTCCATGAATTTGTTTAGACATATTATCTAATATAGTAACTTTATGTCCTCTTTCTATTAATTTCAATGCTAAATTACTTCCAATAAATCCTGCTCCACCTGTTATTAAAATTTTTTTTTCCATAAGATTATATCTCCTCTCTCAATATTAAACTTCCATACAAACTTTCCATCATTTTAGAATTAAATTTTACTAAAGTATTAAATATAAATTTAGGAAATTTGATTAATATTCTCTTTTTCCCAAAACTTTCTATTATTTCTTTAATAGAAACATCTTTTTCATCTTTAGGAATAAAAGTTCCACTTTCCATATTTTTTATTTTCTCATTAGTTATTTCTAATAATTTATTAATATGTACGATAGTTCTTTTATTCTTGTTATAATTAAATGGTAATATTGGAAATATATTTACTAATTTTTCTAATTTCCTCATATTTCCAGGACAATTTTTTCCATAAACCATGGGAGGTCTTATAATAGCTACCTTAAAATTTTTATCTTCTAATTGTTCTAATATTTGCTCTGCTAATAATTTACTTTTACCATAATGATCTTTAGGAATTGTTGAAGAATCTATACTTAATATTAGCTCACTATCCAAGCTGCCATGTGTTCCATAAACAGCTACAGTACTAAAAAACACAAAATGCTTAACCCCATCATTTTTAGCCTTAACAGCAAGTCTTTTAGTTAATTCAGTATTAACTTCATAATATTTATGTTCAGGAGCACCTTTCATTTGATGAACAAGAGCAGCAAGATGTAAAACAGTATCAACATTTTTTAAATCTAAGTCTTCAGGATTATTTTTTCTTAAATCAACAGAAATAATGTTATAATCATTTTCATATTTTTTTATAAAATTACTCCCAATAAACCCAGTAGCACCAGTTATCATAAGAGTTTTCTTTTTCATCAATACTCCCCTCCAATAAGCGCAACAATGATATTTTTTCTTTCTACAAGCTCATTATCTTTAACAACATCACTATTTTTAACCTTATTAATTATTTTTAGTAAAGTGGCAAAGATAAGATAAATATCACCAAAGAAACTTTGATTTTTAATATAATAAAGATTTAACTCAATCTTATAAGGCATTATTTGCTCTATATAAAATTTTTCTGGATCTTTTACTTGATTCATTAAATATTCTTCATCTGAGAAGACTATGGAAGCTGTGGAAGATATACCGCTCCTAACTTTAAATATTCCTTTTTGTCTTTCATCATAAAATTTAAGTCTTCTAGGTAATTCAGGTCTAGGTCCTATAAAACTCATATCTCCTTTTAATATATTCCAAAATTGAGGTAACTCGTCAATTTTAGTTTTTCTCATAAATTTTCCAATTGAAGTTATTTCATTGGATGATCCTTTTATTTGTATACTATTTTTTTCTCTTTCCGAATTACTAGCCATACTTCTGAATTTATAAATCTCAAACTCTTTTTCATCCTTAGTAATTCTAATTTGTTTAAAGAGAACAGAACCAGGAGAAGTAACTTTAATAATAATAGCAATGATAATCATGACAGGAGAAAATAAAATTAACCCTATTATAGATGCAACTATATCAAATAATCTTTTCATCTTTTTTTATACTCTCCTCTACTTACTATTATGTTCAGGTTCATTGTAACTAATGATAAAGTTTTTAAGAACCTGCTTTAATTCTTTTCTGTTAGGTAACTTAATAGCTTCTTTAAGTTTTTCTAAATGATGTTCAAGATTTATATTACCATCGTCAATTTTGGTAATAAAGATTTTCTTATTTTCAGTTTTAATAGCAGCATTAACATCATAAAGTAATTCTTCAAAGAGCTTTTCGCCTTCTCTTAACCCTATGATATCA
>CAMTIW010000128.1 GCA_947072665.1 uncultured Fusobacteriaceae bacterium
AACCTAAATGGTATATCCTTGAAACCTAAATGGTATATCCTTGAAACCTAAATGGTATATCCTTATACCCTATTTTAACCCTTACTAAATGGTGGTTTTAGGTAACCGAAATTATTAAAATCTTTAAAAGAATTAAAAAGAAGTATAAAAATTCATTTTTCAACAAAAATTAAACACTAAAAAACCACCCCAACCAAGCCAAAAATTTTGGCTATCATTCCCCATGAGGGGAATTTGGTAAAATTCATTACTAAAACAATAAAAACAATTATATGGATAAAAGATCTTTCCCATTTCACTATTTGATAACAATTATATAATATAAAAACTTATATAAGGAATAGTATAAGATTGAGACCATGTAAAATCAATTTTAAGAGCTATAATAAATAATAGGGGTATAAATCTATAAGAAGAAGTTTGAATTGCTTAAAATTGATTTTGTAAAGTAGTATATAAAAAAATAAGAGGAAATAATCCTCTTATTTTTTTATATACTAAAAACTTAGTTGCCTTTGTAATTGGTTATTTTCTAGAACTCTTTCTTTCATTTCGATTAAAAGCCCTAAAATAAAATCATCTAAACAAGTTTGAGATAGTCTTCTTGCAATATTTTGTTCCATTCCAAATATATTAGCATCGTGCACTGAAATATTAAGTTTACTAAGGTAATTATTAAGAAGTTCATTCATTCCATTATGATATTCTCTTTTAGCCAAAGTAACATCAGTCTCAATTCCAGTAATGTATGCATCTATAATATTTTTAACTAACTTTTTCTTTTCATTTTTTATAGCATCAGTCATATAATGAAGTGTTTTGTTACTAAGGTCTATGTTATTATTTCTTAAATGTTCTCCAAGAATTTTAACACTAAGGCTTAAGTTTATATATAAAAATTCTGGATCATTTAATGCTACACTATAAGCTTTTTTCATTTTGATACTGTTACTTTCATAGACAGAATCAAATGTAGTAACAACAAGATCCATGGCTCTATCAAGAATATTTTCATTTATAGAATCAAGATCATAGTTTCTTTCTATAAGATCTATATTATTAACTATACTGTATTTTCCACTTCTACCTTTTATTATTCTTGCCTGTGTAATTCCTGAAATAATATGTTTATAATGCTTATAATTTGGTAATATTTGATTTGAAAGATGAGTTAAAACACCTATTTTAAAAATCTCTTGAGGTTTCTTTTCATAAGAAATAGCCAAAGCCTCTATAAGACTTTTAAAGTTGTTAAAATCATTGTTATTTACCATTTGTGTATCCATTATTCCCCCTTAATATTTATTATTGTATCTTCTTCTAAGTCTTTTGAGTTAAATGCACCCATCTCTAACTCATCAGCTATCTGCCTTAAATTTTTAGCGACAGACATTAAACCTTTTTTCATTTCATTTTTATCTTTTGAAGGTGTAATATCTAATAACAATTTTGTATCTCCCCATTTTTTAAACACATCATCATTTAATTCCCATATTTTTTTACCTAATAAGGTTCTACTTCCAACAACTGAATTGAAAGAATTTATTTTTCGATTTTCAAAATATAAATCAACGTTTATATTATTTTGATTTTTTAAAATTTTTTTTTCAATAATTTTATCTAATAATTTTAGAATAAAATCTTCGCTAACAGAACTTTGATTTTTAGGAGATTTTTCTGTTTTAAACGTAAGTAAAATTTTTTTTAATTTACTATAATCTTCAGTATTTATACTGGGAAGTTTCAATAACTTTTCTATTGTTTTTTTTGATATTTTACTAGTAGAATTATTTAGAATATTTACAATTGTTTTCCTTGTAATTATTTTGCTTTTTTCAATTTTATATATTGTAAAATTTGAATATTTCAAGTAATTTTCAACGATTTTTTTTATCTCTAAATTAATTTCAGACACGGAATTTACCTCCTAAAAAAATATGATTTTACTACTAGTAATTATAACATCTATACATGCATATGTCTATGTTTTTTAATGTTTATAAATTTATGACTAAACTAAAATAATTTAAAAAGACTTTCTTTAAATTAAAGAAAGTCTTTTCTGGTTATTTCATTATTTAATTATTTCATTATGCTCTTTGATTATAGATAAATAAACAAAATAATACATCATTTTTAGAATAACTTCCTAGATTTCCACCATTAGATGAAATAGAAAGGATGATTTTTTTTGCTATATCTTTAACTTTTAGGCTATATCTAAATCCAGGAGTTGATTTTACTCTTAATAAAGCTCCATAAATGGATCTTATTAAGTATTCACCGTTTTCATTCTTTTCTCCATAATGTCCACTGTTTTCATTATTTAAATATTCTGCACAAGAACTTATTAATCTTCTGATATCTTTATCTTCTAAATTATCAAATTCTTCCATTATTCTTTTTAGTTTTATTTTTTTTGATTGTACCAATTTTGTTGAGTTATGATTTATAGTTTGCATAAAATTCCTCCGAATATAAAAAAAAAGGTAAAATTGATTGCAAAAATAAACAAAAAGTGATAAAATAATCTCGTTTTAAAAAAACAATTGTTTTTTTAAAAGTTTTTTGTTTATTAATGAGAAACACTGAAATATCTTTAGGCGGATATCAGTAGTTTCGTAGCCGTGTTTTTACAAAATAAAATAACCAAACAAATTATATCACATAACTCCAGTTTTGTCAAGCTAAACTGGAGTTATGTGTCTATTTTTTTTGTAATGCTTTAATAGTGTTTTTTTTATGTTGTATTTTTTTTTTACTAAACTATCAATATATAAAAATTATAGGATTTAGTAATTCTTTTTGTTTATTTATCTTATTTTTTATCATATATCTTCCTAAATTTATCTTTATTATTTTAATAAATTCAACAAGTACTTCTATAGTTAAAGTTATGTCATGTCTTTGGATTTCTCTTCTATCTTCATAAATATATTTTAATGCCATTATTTCCCCTTTACTTATAAATCATTTTGAAAAGAGAACTTCATATCTTGCTAGATAAATCTCTAAATGATTTATTTTACTTTGAATATTCTCTATTTCATATTTTAATTTAGTTCTTTTATAACAAAGTTGATTTGCTGTTTTTTTATCAGTACCTCTTTTTCCTCTCAATAGTTCTCTTTGGCTTTTTTTTTCTTCAATAAGTTCTATTAAATCATTATATTTATTTAAATAATCATGATAGTTTTTTTCTATTTTCTTTTTTATTGATTCTTTTCCAAATTGTAAAATTAAGAATCTAACTAAGTCTGATTTTGAAATATTTTTTTCTTTAGATCCTATTTCTAATACCTCATCTTCTAGTTCTCCAATTCTTAAATGTAGCTGTTTTGTTAATCTTTCTATTTTCTTTCCTTGTCCACAAGGATTATCAAGTTTTAATACGCTTTTTAATGGTTTGGTTACTAAAAATTCATACTCTGATTTATTTTCTTTAAACTCTTCATAATTAATAATATTGTCATTGTTTTTTATTTTTCTTACCATTTTACCCCCAAATAAAAAATATTTAATTTTATTATACATTATTTGGTTGTAAATATAAAATAAAAAACGAATACTAAAAGAGAGAAATCTTAAAAATTATATAGTGCACGCTTACGAGTTTCTTTTTGTTACACAAAAAGAAACTCACGTGACAATTGTTCCCTTGCATTCCTGACCTTCGGTGTCTTCGACAAATAAAAAAAGAAAAATAGATTTAAAGAGTGAATAAGTGGTTATTACAAACAGAATATATCATTCACAATGATTATTATTAGTTTTGAACTAAAAATAAAAAAAGAAGGATAAGTGGTTATCCTTCTTTTTTTATTAATTTATTCTTTAGGTTCTATAATTATATCAAAATATTTTATATGAATTTTTTCTTTATTTGAAATTTTTTGTAACCGCATTTTTAAAGCTCCTCCAACAAGAGGTTTTCCAGTTTTTGAAAGTAACAATTCAGAGAGAGAAGTATAATTAACTAAATCTTTTTTAGGTTGTTTACCTAGTAAATTAATAAGTTCTATTTTTTGATTGGTTGTTAAATAAGGATTTCTGATTACAGAATTTGCAAACTCCTCTAATTGTAAATGGACAACTCCTTGTTCTCCCCATTCTTTAAGTTCTTCATAGCTCATAGTGATTTGAATATTATCAGTAGATATTATTCCTTCTTTTGGTGTAGTAGTTTCTTTAAAAGCAAATTCAATTTTCTCTTCAATAATTTCAAATTTATTTTTAACTGATATTTCCCAAGCTGTTCGGATTTCTTTTCCGTGTTTTTTATTGTTAGTTTTCAAATACTCTTGATAACATTCCTCGTATTCTTTTTGAGTCACTTTAGTTTTAATACTTAGTTGTTCTCCCATTGTAATATTTTTTTCTTCTTTTGGAATATCAGTTTGAGTTATAATTGTTTGAATTGTTGGTTTTATTAATCCTTTCTTTATTGAAGTTTCTAAATATGAAAGATTTTTAAATGCTTTTCCAATATTTTTTTTAGCATATTTCAAACCTTTTATTAGGTCTTTTTCCTCAAAAATTGCTATAAGCTTATGTTTATTTTCCTCTGTTAAAACTTCTTTTATAAATCTATTTATAAGAACCTTATCAAAAGCATCTTGAAGGTCTTGAGAGATAGTTATATCTATAACTTCATCATTATTTTCATATTGTTTTAACCAAGTAAATTTTAATCTTGAAATGGATTTACCTTGTTTTATCTTTTGAATTTTTAGATTTTTAAAGTAAGGTTTTAAATCCTCTAAAGAGGGTTTAAATATTTGTCTGTCTATATCAGTCATTCTATAACTTTTTGGAATATCTAATAACCTTTTAAATTCATCAATTGAAACTTCCCAAAATAGAGTTTTAAAATCTGTTTCATAGGTTTTAGTATATTGTTTTAATTTTTTAAAAAGATTTTTAGAATAACTACTTTTTAAACTAACAAACTCAAGTAATTCAAATTTAGTATAAGGATTGATTTCATTTAAAATATAAGAAAATTTTTGATTTGTAGCTATAGTAACAGTTTTAGTATCATTACTTACAGTATATTCGCTGAAAAGATTAAATTTGGTAAAGTTCAAAGGATCATTTCCAATTGTAAAATCTAATTTTAACATTTTATCGTAAGTTGATTTTAAATCTTGAATAAATCTTTTTGGATCTTCATTAGTATAAGAAGAAAGTTCTTTTAATTCAGTAAAATCGAGTTGAATTGAATTGGTTCCTTTCTCTTTTAGTTTGTGACAAATAGAAAAAAACAAATCTAGCTCTTTTCTTTCAAATTTAGAAAAACTTATTTCATTCATATGATTATGATATTTTACAATTGCCATAATTCCCCCTAAATAGTGTATCCTTATCCACAGAAAAACGTTGATAATAAAATGATAACACGAAACAAGGATATGTCAATTTATTTCTATATCCTCAAAAACCCTAAATGGTATATCCTTTAACCTAAATGGTATATCCTTGAAACCTAAATGGTATATCCTTGAAACCTAAATGGTATATCCTT
>CAMTIW010000129.1 GCA_947072665.1 uncultured Fusobacteriaceae bacterium
TTAAAATATATATTTTTAGAAAATTGTTCATTACATTCAATTTCTTTGTTAATTTTTTCAAAAACTGGAGAATTTAATATATAAGAATCCCACAAGAAATATAAATCAATGTGAAAAATAACTTTTTCAGATTTTTGTTTTAGTATCCTAGTTATAGTACTAGGTTTGAAAATACCACAATCTATAACTTTATTTTTTTCTAATAAATCACTAAAAGAATATTCTTTTTCATCAGAAGTAAAAAAATATTCTTCTTTTAATAACTTAATTAAATCTTCAATTTCAAAGTGAAAGTTTCTATCTAAACTATTAGTCATAACTAGTAATGTTCCTAAAGTTAGAAGAACTTCTTCTAAAGATTTAACTTCTTTTTCAATTAAAAAATAATTTTCTTTTATGTCATGGTAATGTGATAAAGCTATTTTCATATATTCTCCTTCTATAAGATATTAGCTTTAATTTCGCGACTCGCGAAATCTAACTTTGGAATAAATTAGTTTGATTCTTATCAACCTCTTTTTTTTCTTGTTCTAAAATAAGCTTTTCTATTTCCTCCATATCACGCTTTAAAGATTTAATTTGTGATTTATAAGCAATTATATTTTTACTTTCTTTAATTTCATTAATTCTGATTTTTATGTCTTTGAACTCATTTATTATTTCATCTGGAGTACTATCAATTACTACTTCATCTGTTTGAGGATTAGATATTAAAGTTGCAGAGAGAAACTCCTTTATCTCTTCTACTCCTTTTAACTCCAGTTCTGCTATGTCATAGAGCTGTTCAAGTTCTAGTGCTTTATGTGTTAATAGTTTTACTGCTGAGACTGATAAGCTAGAAACCCATATTTGATTTTGTGGAAAATGAATATACAGTTCATGTCTCTTTAGCATTTCAGAAGCTTTATCTTTAGTCAATTGAACATGTTTGCACCAATCCATAAATAACCCATCTTTTTTTAATGCCGTATTAATTTCAGATAAAGCTTTACACTGATGAAATAATGATATTGAAGATTTTTTAAATTCTGTAAAAAATATTTCTTCATTTTTTGAAACAATTCCTTTGATATTGCCTTCAATTACTTCTAGTACTTCATTAAAAAATGAAGATTTGTATGAAGTTGATAATTCTCCTCTTAATTTATCTAAAGCATTTTTTGTATTCATATTATAAAATCACCTCTGCAATTTGAATTAAAATCTCTTTTATCTTATCAAATTTTTTTGATCTCATTTCCCAAGGGGTCTTTCCCTTATTAATTATTTCTCCTAAGCAGCTTAATTGAGGAATTGGAGACGTAATTTTAATATTATGATAATCAAAAATTTCTTTTAACTGAGTATAATAGTCTTTTTCTAATTTTGTATTTAAAAATTTATTCGGAACTACTGCTTTTATTTTTGATTTATCAGGTATTTTTTGTAATAAATTATAAATTGAATCCGTAGATATATTATCGCAACTTGTGGGGATGATAATACTATCTGCTATATTTAGAAACTCTTCGTCAAGTGAAAGTGTTGGTGTGGCATCTATGAAAATATAATCATAGATTTCTTCTTGTTTTTCAAAAAAAATTTGTAACTTTTTTTTATTCCCACTTGTTGGTTTAATATAGTCACACATCAGAGGAATAAAATATAGATCTTCTCTAAGTTGAATGATGTCTCCAGTTCCATTTTTTATCCAAGATTCCAAACCATTATTAAATTCTACATGAGATTTTCCCATAAAATGTAACACATTATTTTGTGAATCTGTTGTAACTATTAATACTTTATTTCCTAAAGTTGATAATAAATGGGCTAAAAAAGTTGTTAAAATTGATTTTCCTCCTCCCCCCTTATTTGTCTTTATTATTATTTTCTTTGCCTTTTTTTTATTACTTGCTTTATTAAGTTCTTTCAGATTTTTTGTTAACATATTTATCCTCCAGTGTATTATTGTATTTTGAAGAAAAGCAGTCTAGGTGTACTCCTTTTTCTATAAAAAAAAGTGATCTTTTTTCTTCTTTTTCATCTTCTGAGCTTTTAAAAAGAAATTTTTCTTTCATAACTAAACCTCCTTGGTTCTGTAGTTATTTCTAAGTCAAAAAAATTAAATTGCCAATTTTTTAAGTTCTTTGGCAAAATCAAAAGAGCTTAATGATCCTAATTTTTTTCGTTTTAATTTCAATACTTCAAAAGGAATTTTATTGATTAAATCTAAGTATTGTTTGGAATCTACTCCTCTGAAAGAATGCTGAAACCATGATATTTTTTCATTAAAATCAATATTTTCAGCAAAGTTGCTTGCAACTGATAAGTTAAGTTCCCAATTTTCTTTAAGAGCATTAAATAAAAAACCATTAAATGTTTTTACTAATCCTTCACTTTCTAGTTTAAGCACTTTGTTATATATTTCCTTAAAATATGTTTCTGATATATTTGGGAAATTTTTTAAAATATGTTTCTTAGTTGCTAAATTTAATTTGCAGTATTCATCCTTTTCTAAAAAACAAACTTTAGGAAAACGACTACTACATTCTGTACTATTCAATTTTGGTTTAATAAGTAAACTATTATCAGGAGTTCTAGTAGTAGTTTTGTTCTTTTTAATATTGTTCTTTATAAGTAGTTCTTTATTGGGTGCACCATGTGCACCACCTTGGTGTTTCTGGTGCACTACCCCTAGTGCACTAGAAACACTACCCCCCTCTATTATATTTTTCTTTTCTGATACTATTTCAGCATATTCTTTGATGTTATTTATAGTGTATAAATTAGTGTCATTAATTTTTTTATTGTCATCATTTTTTCTTTTTACTTTATTGATGTATCCCTTGTCTTCTAAAGATGTCATGCATTTGATTATAGTCCTTCTTGAGCAATAGCATAGCTCAGCTAATTTAGAATAAGAAGGGAAGGCTATTTGATTGTTATTACAGTATCTAGATAGAACAAGATACAAGTGACTCTCATGAATATTTGAAAACAGTCTAGCTTCATCAATTACTGCATTCTCAACTTTAAAATAGAAGTCGACTCTTTCATCTTTTATACCTAATATTTCTTTTTGCTCATCTGTTAAATTTAAGTTAGACATAGTTTTTCTCCCATTTTAGTTAAAATTTTAATTTCCTAAAAACAAATTTTTGTTATTTGATTTTGATTCTTTTTCTATTGATTTTTTTAATTTTTTTAGAGAAATTTGAATGATTTGATCAATTCTTCTAACTGAAAAAGAGGATATTTTAGCAATTTCTTCAGTTGTATACCAAGTTCCATTATCCAATCCAAATCTCCATTTAATAATCAGAGATTCTAAAAGTGTTAAACAACTATTAATGTGTTTGTAGATGAATGGCTTTAAATTATTTTCAAATTTTTCTGGTGAAATAATCTCTTCAAGTTCAAAATTAAAATTACTAATGTATTTGCTTTCAGAGTTTTGTTTACAAATAAATTTTAAAATTTTATTACGAATAACAACTGATGCGAAATAATGAAATTCAGCTTCTACTTTGATAGTTCTCGTAGTGGAATTAAATAGGTGTATAGATTCAATAAAACCAATATATCCTTCTTGAACAATATCGTTAATATCAATTCTTTTATTGATGTTATATTTTAATGCTATTTTCCAAACTAAATTCTTATGAGTGTTGATTAAAAGTTCTAATGACTTCTTATCCGAATCAATTTGAACTTTTTTTATTAAATTTATTTTTTCAAGTTCAGACATTTTGATCATCCTCCTACCAATTGTTTAAATAAAAAAATTTCTAAGTCTTTAAAGCTTATATTTTTAAAAATAAGTTCATCTATCCTATCTCCAGATATATTATGGAAAGTAACAATTAAATTTTTATCAGTACTCTGATGAATATAAAAAGAATAGGTATTTTCTGGAATAACTAAATTTTCATAATACTTAGAATAAAGTTCTAGAAGCTTCTTATGAAAATTTTTAGGTGTTTTTTTAGAAAGTTCCCGTATTTCTTCAAGATCTTTTTTATTAAAAATAATTCCTCTTGATCCACTTTCTTTTAAGAATGACTTAAGAAGTTTTTCCATAAATTACCTCTCTTAAAATATTTTTTTTATTGATATTTGATTTTAAGATATTTAATTTTTTTAAATAGCAGTTCATTTAAACTCCTTTGATAAATTAAAGAATATAGAAAACTCTTGCCATACGAATTCCCAAGTACCAGTACTTTCAAAGTAAATTCCATTGATGTAGGTAGTAGCATATACAACATTATTGATTATTTTAAATTTCATAAAAAAACCTCCTAAAAAAAGATTTGTTTTTTTTAGCAGGGCGTGATAGACTCTATTTGCACATAGGCGGGTTCACGGACCTGCTTTTTTTGTTTTAAGTTAAACATAAAGCTTTTCTTACTTTGGCAATCATTTGGGAATTTTCTTTATCCAAATGATAATACATTAATTGCCGAGAATTAACTCCAATTACTTCAGTAGCAAACTTATCGATAGTAATTCCATTTTTAACACATTCTAATTTAATGATAGTTTTATAATTCAAAAGATTACCTCCCACAAAAAAATATTTAGAAATAGAATTTCTATAAAGAAATAGTAACATTTTTATTTCTTTAAAGCAATAGTTTTTCAAAAAACACTCTTTTAAAATTTCCTTTTAGAAATTAAAAATGATAAAATGTGATAAAAAAGAGGAGTCTATACATGAAAGAAAGTATTGAAATACCTGTTGAACTTAGAGAAGCATTAGGTAAATATATTGAAGAATTGAGAATAAAAAACAATTTAGGCTTTAATCAATTGTCATTTAAAATAGGAATGAATGTTAGAACATTGAATGAGATTATAAATGGTAAAATGAAAAGGATTATTCCTTATCATTTAAAGAAAATAGCTTATGGTTTAAAAATTGATTATAAAGATTTGTATAAAATGGTTGATTACTTAGAACAAGAAGATTTTTTAGAGTTAGAAAATTATAAAAATAAATATGCTGAATTAGAAAAAAAATACGAAGATTTAGAAAAAAAATATGAAGACTTAGAAAAAAAATTAAAAAAAGATAATAATAAAGTAAAAGACATAATAAATCATGGAAATCAAGTTATAGGTTTTAATTCAACTGTTAAATTTGAAGATAATTCAAATAAAGATTTTAATTATAATATTTCAGAATTATCGTTTGAAAAATTAGAAGAATTAAAAAAATTTATTAAATATTTAAAAATGAGTGAGTAAAGTTCTAATACGAAGCGGTGATGTTTTAAACTAATTTATAAATAGAAAATATTAACTAGGGCGGGGGCTATTTAATGACTAATTCTAAGATAAAAAAGTTAAAAAAAAGTTCAAAAATATCTTGAAAAAATTGATAAAGAAATAAAGCAGATTAAAATAGAGATGTTAGAGCTAAGGAATAATA
>CAMTIW010000130.1 GCA_947072665.1 uncultured Fusobacteriaceae bacterium
CCCCATGCTTGGGGGCAGGGGGTTGGAAATAGGCTTTAGCCTTTTTTTATTTTTTATTTTATGTTATATTACAGGTATAAAAACTTTATAAAAATACAATTATAACGAAAAAAAGGAAAAATAGAATTAAATTAGTAAAAGAGTTCAAAGATAAAAATAAAGTGTCTAGGGGTATATGCAGGGGGAGTATGATAAAATTTGAGAAGGAAGGAAAGTATGTTGAAGAAGCTATCAATAGGGTAGAATGGATAAAAATTTATTCAAAATTAACAAAAGATAAAATATTAGAAGAGTTTGGGAGTTCAGAAGAAGGTTTTTTAGAAATTGAGAGAGAAAAAAAAATTAAAGAAAACAAAGTAAATGAAAAAAATAACCTTAGTTTAGAACAAAAATATAAGTTTTTTTTTGTATCATTTATATCAATGTTTAATTTTATTATTTTATTTCTTATAGTTATTTCTATCTTTTCTAGTGCTTTTATAATTAAAAGTAAATGGGGAATAAGAATTATAATAATTTTAATTTTAATGATTATCATAAATAGTTTTTTTAAATTTTATCATGAAAGAAAATCAGATAAAATTTTAAAAACTCTAAAAAAAAGAGTAGACTTGTTTGCAGTTATAAGAGTAAAAGATAAGGGACTTCAGCAAATAAAGGCAAAAAATATAGTTTTAGGAGATATTATTATTTTATCTCAAGGAGATGTAATTCCTGCCGATGTTATCTTTATAGAAGTAAAAAAATTATTTCTAAATCAAGAAATAATAACAGGAGATTTTACACCATGTGAGAAATTTATAGAGTTGAACATAGTGAAAGAATATATGGATTCTTCTGAGGATATTTATTATCAAAGTAAAAATTTTAATAACCCAAGAGAGGTAGAGGTCTCAAAAATAGAAAATATTGGTTTAATGGGAACAGAAGTAGAAAAAGGCGAGGGAATAGGTCTTGTAATTGGAATTGGAGAAGATACATATTTAGGTTCAATGAAAGCAATATTAGAATCAGGAAAAAATGAAACTCATTTTAATAAAAATATAGAAAAAATATCAAATATAGCAATGCAAACTGTAATTATTATAATTCCTATAATTTTCTTTATAAATTTTTTTATGAAAAAAGACTTGCTTATGTCATTATTATTTAGTATATGTATTGGAATCGGAGCAATTCTAGAAATACTATCATTGATAATTAAAATAAATTTGACAAGGGGAGCTTTGAATTTATCTAAAAAAGGAATGATAGTAAAAGATTTAGAGACAGTTCAAAATTTAGCTTCTATGAATATTCTTTGTGTAGAAATGGAGATAAATAATTATTTAATAAATGAAGAGTTATTAAATTTGAGTAAATTAGGAATTAAAATTAAAATATTTACAGAGGCAAAGGAACTAATATTAAAAGAAATAGATTTTAAAATAGAAGGAAAAGTATCTGAGATTGAAATTAATAAAATGAGCGATGAGGAATTATTGAAAGAATTAGAAAAAATAACTTTTTTTATTGGTTTATCGTCATTTCAAAAATGTAGAGTCGTAAGATTATTACAAGATTTAGAGTATATAGTTGGTTATATTGGGAGTGGAGATAATGAATCTTCAGAACTGCGACAATCAAATGTTGGATTTTCTAGAAAATCATCTAAAATAAATTCTAGAGAAGCAGCAGATATTATTTTATTTGAAGAAAAAATAGAATTATTAAGAGAAGGAATATTGGAAGCTAGAAAATCTTTTGAAAATATAATAAAATATATAAAAACAGGAGCAAGTTTAAATTTAGGGAATATTTTAAGTTTACTAGTAGGAAGTTTATTTTTGCCATTTTTACCATTATTACCTATTCATATTTTGATACAAAATTTTCTATATAATACATTTCAAGTTACAATTCCTTGGGATAATGTAGATATAGAAGAATTAAAAAAACCTAAAAAAATAAAAATATTAGAATTAAAAAAAATTATATTTTGTATAGCACCAGTTAATTTTATTTGTGATATAATAACTTTTGTTGTTTTATGGTTTCTATTTTATGAGAATAATATAAATATGCCAAATATTTTTCAAACGGGCTATTTTATAGAAGTAATAATAATAAAAATTTTTATTACTCAACTAGTAAGAACGAAAAGGATTCCATTTGTTCAATCCAGACCATCTTTTTTAGTTGGATTTATGAGTGTATTTATAAGTTCAATGAGTATTCTAATGGTATTTACTGGAGTGGGAGAAATTATAAAATTATCAAAATTACCTTTAGTATACTCTTATTGGTTAATAGTAATAGTATTCAGTTGTTTTATATTTATTTTTAACAATAAAGAATATTATAAGTAAAAATAGATAAAGAATTTAAGACTATTTAATAGAAATTAGAAAATTAAATAGTCTTTTTATTTGTTTATTTAATTAATTAATTATTTATTTATTTATTTATTTATTTATTTAAAAGATTCTCAGCTTCTATAAATCTTTGAATAGAAGTGAACATAATTAAAATGGTAAAAATTATAGTTAATAAATTTAGATTATTTTGAAAATAAATCATAAGTGAAAAAAGGATAAAAGCCTCACTTCTTTCCATAAGTCCTGCTTGATAGTAAAATGATTTTTCACTTTTTTTCTCACTCATAAGACCAGTAGTTAAAAAAATAGTCATTGAAACTACTATACTAGCTGTTAAAAAAACCATATAAATAGAACTTTGTGGGAATTTAAGAGTAAGTGAAATAATAATAGAAAGTTCTACTATTCTATCAAAAGTTATATCCATTACAGTTCCAAAGGGAGTAGATTTTGTTAGTCTAGCAATTGAACCATCAACGGCATCTAATAAACCAGATATCCAGAGAATCAAGATTGCTAAAATATTAAAGTTATAAAAAATAAGTATACTACTACAAATTCCTAAAATAAGGGATATTAATGTTATGGTGTTGGCACTAATGTTCATTTTAATAAAAATATTAGCTATTGATTGTATAAAAGGTTGAATATATTTTCTAACACGTGTATCCAGCATAAAAACACTCCTATAAGATTAATTAAAATTATAATTATTTGCTAAAAAAAGACGATATCTTTTATCCTATATAGAACATAAATAATTTTTTTCTTATAAAAATATTCTTCAAGGTTGAATTCTATTCTATTTTGCTTCACTTTTATTTGTTTATATGATTCTAAACAATTTACAGATATATCATAAAAACCACTTTTAAAACTATAATTAGAGATAATTCCTTCAAAGTAATTATTATTTTTTAGTTTTTCTGAGGGTAATATATGAACGATTCTTAAATCTTCATTTTTAATAGCCCATTCTTTATCATTTGTTTGAAATATATTTTCTATACCTAAAAATTTTGCTATGGTGCTATTAAGTGGATAATCATATAAATTTTTAGGTGTATCTATTTGGAGTAATGTTCCATTTTTCATTATTCCTATTCTGTTAGAAATAGAAAAAGCTTCATCTCTATCGTGGGTTATAAATAAAATAGTTAGGTTAAGTTTAATTTGAATTTCTTTTATTTTTAGTTGTAAACGTTCACGAAGAGGTGGATCCAAAGCAGAGAAAGGTTCGTCCATAAATAGAATACGTGGTTTTGCCACAAGTGCTCTAGCAATAGCAACTCTTTGCTTTTGACCGCCACTGAGTTCTTTAGGATATTTATTTTCCATTCCTTCTAACTCTAAAATTTTTAAAACTTCACTAACTCTTTTTTCTATTTCAGTATTTCCAAGTTTTCTAAATTTAATACCAAATATAATATTTTCTTTTAAAGTAATATGATTAAGAAGTAAAGAATCTTGAAAAACAACTGCAATATCACCATTTTTTAAAGCTTGTTCAACATGTTTTGTATGTACAGTAACATTTCCAGAAAAGTCTTCATTGAGTCCGCTGGCAATTCTTAAAACAGTAGTCTTTCCTGATCCAGATTCTCCCAAAAGTGAGACTAACTCCCCTTCTTTTACATGAAGATTAAAATCTATTAATTCAAACCCTTTATATTTTTTAGTCATATTTGTAATTTTTAGCATTTTTTTCAACTCCAGTTGCATATAATAAAGACAAAAATTTATCTAAGAAAATAAGTAAAAGTAGGTTTATTGCGATGAAAATTATACTTAAAAGAGTTCCGTTTTTCAAATCTCCACTGGAGATATAAGGATAAATAAGTATGGGAAGAGTAATTATTCTTCCACCACCAATAATAAGAGTTGTTATATATTGTGCAAAAGAGACTATAATAACAAGAGAGGAACCTACAATAATAGAAGGAAATAGTTTAGGTAAACTTATATTATAAAAAATTTGAAAAGGATTAGCACCTACAATTTTACCTAATATATAATAGTTCTCATCAATAGTTTGATAACCGGATATTAAAGACTTTATAAAATATGGGAGAGTAAGAAGAGTATGAACTAAAATAACCCCCAATTCAGTTTCGATTAGATTTAATTTTATAAATCCGTAATGTAAACTTAAAGTTATAATAAAACCTGGAATAATTAGAGGTAGATAAACTAAACCATTCATTATTTTAATAAACTTACTACTATTTTTGTAAAGTACCGAAGCGGCAGGGAATCCAATTAAAAAATTTAATATTAAAGTTTCTAGTGCTATGTATATTGTTATTTTTATAACTTTAAAACTTTTATTAAAAAAGAATAAATTATTATAACTTTTAAAATTAAAAGTATCAAAAATAAGTGATAAAAATGGAAGTGTGATAATTATAATAGTTATAAAAATAATAAATTTAGAAAATATTTTTTTTATGTGTCCCACCCCTTTGAATTGGAATTTATTATCCTATTGGTTGTAACATATCCAAGACTACCTAGAACTAGTGTTATTATGGATATAAGGATGTTTAAAGCCATAAGTTCACCTCTTTTATCTAATCCTCCCTGCACTGAAAGTTCATAGGAGTAAACAGCTAAAGTTTTAGGATAAGTAATACCTAAAACATATGGAGTTTCAAAAGAGGTGAAAATAAAGCTAAAAATTATAATAAATGATGTTAAAAGAATTGGAGAAATAAGTGGAAGTATCACTTTTCTATAAAAATTCCAGGGAGATATATTAAATATTTTTATCAAATCAGACCATTTTTTATGTATTTTAATAACTTGTGGTATACTCATAGCTACCATAAAAGCTGAACTTTTCCAAACATAGGTAATAATCATCCCCACTCCATTTTTATCATTTGTTAGTATAGGAAAGGAATTATAATCTCTTATAATTCCTAGAAATAAAAATAATTTAGAGAAAATTCCTCTTTGAGAAAACAGTGTTAAAATCATATAAGAAGCTATCAAATATGAGACAATAAGAGGGAATTCCATAAGTTGTTTAAAGAATTTATTTTTTATAAG
>CAMTIW010000131.1 GCA_947072665.1 uncultured Fusobacteriaceae bacterium
TATTAGAAATAAAAAAGGCTGAAATTAAGCCAAAATTAAAATCAAATATACAATATTTAATAAAGTTATACTCTAAATTAGGGATAGGTTTTTGTGTTATTAAATTTAATTTATAACTTAAAAATATTGTAACAAAGGCTAAATAAAAAAGATAGATAAAAAATATGATAGTGAGGGTAGCATTTCTTTTTTCTTTTTTTATATATTCAACAAAGTAGTTTCCAAGTAAAATAATGAAAACAATATATTTACTTAATCCAAAATATTTATCTAAAAAAGATTTTACATTAAAATCTAAAATAAAACCAGTATTAAAATAATTATAAAAAAAATAAATAAAAAAAAATAAATAAATATTTTTAAAGGTAAAAATTTTTTTAGTTATCATTTTGTCTCTCTTTCTCCATATGAAATTAAAATTCTTATCTTTCAATTTTATCATACTAAAAAAGAGTTTTCAAGCAATATAAAACATGTTATAATTAAAATATGATTATTTATCGAGGTGAGTTTTATGATTAGTAAAGGAATTATCGAAAAAATAGAAAGAAATGACATAACAATTAAGTTTTATAAGGACTCTTCATGTGCTCATTGCTCAGGTTGTAGTGGTGATAAAAAATTTGGAAGTACAATTAAGATATCATCTCCATTAGTTGAAAACTATGTTCTAGGACAAGAGATTTCAGTTGAAATTGAAGATGGACTTATTTTTAAACTTTCTCTTATTACTTATATATTCCCTGCTCTTTTTATGATTTCAGGTTATTTTGTGGCAGATTTCTTAGGAGCTAATGAAAAGACTTCAATTATATCTTGTTTTTCATTTTTAATTATTTCTTTTATTTTTTTATTTTTTTATGATAAAAAAAGAATTAAAAATTATGGCTCAGATGTTAAAATTATTTACTAAGAATAAAAAAATGAGTTCAATTAATTTTGAACTCATTTTTTCTTACAATTAATATATTCCTGTTTCCCTCATTTCTTCTAGTTTCATTATTCTATCGGCAGTGGAAGGGTGAGTACTAAATAATTTTGCCATTTTATTCCCAGTTAAAGGGCTTATAATAAACATATTTTCAGTTGCTAAATTTGCATTCATAGGTGTACGCATAGCTCCTATTTCTAATTTCCTTAGAGCTCTTGCTAAGTATAAAGGATTTCCGCTGACTTTGGCACCAAAAGAATCTGCTTTATATTCTCTAGTACGAGAGATTGCCATTTGAATCATCATGGAAGCAACTGGAGCTAAAATGGCTATAACTATTAAAGCAAGAGGACTTCCATCTCTATCATCATCTCGTCTTCCACCAAAAATAGCAGCCCATTTTGCCATATTAGCTAACATCATAATAGCACCTGCCATAGTAGCAGCAATGGTACCTATAAGAATATCTCTATTATGAATATGACCAAGTTCATGACCTATAACTCCAGAAAGTTCATCATCATCTAAGATTTCAGTTAATCCTCTAGTGACTGCTACTGCTGCATGATTGGGATTTCTTCCAGTGGCAAAAGCGTTAGCTTGTTGCTCTTCTATTAAGTAAACTTTAGGCATAGGAATATCAGCTTTTAAAGCAATTCTTTTTACAATTTGATAAATTTTACTATTTGAATCTAAAGGTTGTGCTTTATACATTGTTAACACTATTTTATCACTGAACCAATAGGAAAAGAAATTCATAACTGCAGCGAAAATAAGAGCAATCATCATACCGTTTCTACCTCCAATAGCATTTCCAATGAACATAAGCAAGAAAGTCATAATTATCATGAGTAAAAATGTTTTTAATGTATTCATAAACCCTCCCGTTTTTTTGTTAAATTTTTTTTATATCCCTATTTTAAAATTTTTTTTACATAATGTCTACTTTTTTTTATAATTAGAGCTAGTCTTCTAATTTTTCTTGACATATATTTTATTTTATCATAAAATTAAGAAAAATATATACTTCGGGGTAGGGTGAGTATTTTACAATTCCCAACCGGCGGTTATAGTCCGTGAAGCTTAGTGCTTGATTTGGTGAAATTCCAAAACCGACAGTTAAAGTCTGGATGAGAGAAGTCAAAAAAATTATTTTGATTTTTTATGAATCAATTTTACTCGAAGTTTATCTTCGAGTTTTTTATTTTATTAACTTTTAGTTAAATGGAGGGTGATTTTGTGCAAAAAACAAAAAATATAGCATTGATAGGAATTTTAGGTGCATTGTCTTTTATGGTAATGATATTTGAAATACCTTTTCCTTTAGCTCCATGGTTAAAGTTTGATTTGTCAGATACAGTTGTTCTTTTTGGAGGTTTGGTGGGAGGACCACTTATTGGGGTTGCCATTGCTTTTGTTAAAATTTTACTTCATATTATGATAAAAGGAAGTCAAACAGGAGGAGTAGGTGAGATTGCTAATATATTAGGAACTCTAACTTTTATTTTACCCACTATTATTTTTTATGAAAAAACACAAAGAATAGGGATAGCACTTTTTTTAGGAACTATTTCCATGACTTTTTTTATGGTAATTGCTAATTATTTTTATATTACACCATTTTATGCAAGACTTTATAAAATGGATTTTATAATAGAATTAATGAATAGACATGATGGTTCTTTTTTCAAATATATATGTTATTATTATGGAGCTTTTAATATTTTTAAAGGAGTTCTTCAAAGTTTAGCATTTTTAATAATTCATAAAAAGTTATCGAGTAAATATAGATAGATTAAAGAAATAAAATATAGTTTGGAGAAAAAATGGAAAAGATTATTGAAATAAAAGACTTAAATTTTAAGTATAAAAATACAAAAATACTACGGGATATTAATTTAGATATCTATAAAAACGAGATAATTGCTATTGCAGGAAAAAATGGAAGTGGAAAATCAACATTGGGAAAGCTTATGGTAGGTTTAGATAAACCAGAATCAGGGGATATTTCTATTTTTGGAAAAAAATATGACTATAAGAATATCTCTTTAATTAGAGGTGATATTTCTTTAGTTTTTCAAAATCCAAACAATCAAATTATTGGTAATAAAGTTATAGATGACTTAGCTTTTTCTCTTGAAAATAGAGGAGTAAGTCGTGATGAAATGAAAGAAAAAATAATGAATATAGCCAGAAAAATGAATATAGTTGATCTCTTAAATAAAAATCCCAATGAACTTTCAGGGGGACAAAAACAGATAGTTGCCATTGCAGGAATATTAATTTTTAGCCCTGAAATTATTATATTTGATGAAATAACATCTATGTTAGATTTAAGTTCAAAAAAAGTATTATTAAAAATAATTGAAAATATAAAGAAAAATCATACAATCATATTGATAACACATGATCCAGAAGAGTTGATTTTAGCTGATAGAATCGTTCTTTTAGATGCGGGGAAACTTGTTACAACACTTCCTTCAAAGGATTTTTTTAGAAGTTCACAAATAATTGAAAAATATTCATTAAATTATCCACTTATATTTGAAATTGAAAACTATTTTAAAGCTAATGGTGAAAATGAAATCGAGGTGGAGAAATGGTTACACAAATTAATATAGAAAAACTATCATTTTCATATGAAGATAATATAAAGGAATTGATTTTAAAAAATATAGATTTAAATATCAAAAAAGGTGAGTTTTTAGCAATAGTCGGGAAATCAGGAAGTGGGAAATCTACACTATTAAAACATTTAAATGGAATTTTAAAATCCGATATAGGAAAGGTAAATGTTTTAGGTACAGTAATCAATTCTAAAACTAAAAATTTGAAATTTTTAAGAAGTAAAGTAGGGGTAGTTTTCCAATTTCCTGATGACCAACTTTTTTCTGAAACCATTGAAGAGGATTTACTTTTTGCTCCTTCAAAATTTAATATTCCTATTTTAGAGCAAGATAAATTATTGAAAAAAATGCAAAGTATTTTTAATATTAGTGATATTATGTTAAAAAAAAGTTCTCTTGAATTAAGTGGTGGGGAGAAAAGAAGAGTCTCCATAGCTGGAATGGCAATTTATTCACCTGATATTTTAGTTTTAGATGAACCAACAATTGGATTAGATTATGAAAGCAAAGAGGATTTATTAAAAAGTTTGAAAATTTTAAATGACACAGGAACAACAATAATAATAGTATCTCATGACTTAAATTCAATCTGGGAATATATTGATAGAATTATATTTATAGAAAATGGAGAAAAAAAATTTGATGGAAATAAGGTAGGATTTTTGAAGTTTTCAAAAAACATAGGAGAAGAGATGAGGTTTCTTCCTAATTATATTGAAGTTTTAGAAAAAAATAATTTTATTATAGACGAAAAGATTGAAATTAACTCTAAAATTGATTCCTTAAATTTTCTTTTAGAAGAATACAAAAGGAGGACAAAAAAATGAAAAACAATTCAATTCTTGGGAAATATAAGGACGGAGATGGTTTTTTTCATAGACTAAATCCAGTAACTAAGATTTTGTCAGCGTTAATTATATCTATTTATTCCATTGTTAGTTCAGAGTTAGATTTTTTCTATATTATGACAACGATTTTATTGTTAGGAATAATTTTTTCTAATATTGATTTGAAGGATTTTTTGTTAGGAATAAAGCCTATTTTTTATATTTTTATTTGGACTTTACTTTTTCAACTTTTTTTAACAAAAACTGGTCCTATTCTTTTTCAATGGAAAATGATAACAATTCATCAAGGGAGTCTAAGTAATAGCTTATTGACTCTTTTAAGATTTTTTATATTGATAGGTGTAGCATCTATTTTAACACTAAGTACTGCGCCAATAGAGTTAACTCATGGATTAGAAGATTTTTTTTCACCATTAAAAAAAATAAAATTACCCGTGGCAGAGATAGCATTAATTCTTTCCATATCCTTAAGATTTATTCCTATTTTTTTTGAAGAAGCAGACAGAATTAAAAATGCTCAAGCTTCTAAAGGATGGGATATAAATGATTTAGGATTTACAGATAAGATTAAATTTTATGCTAATATGTTAATTCCTTTAATTTCTTCGGCTATGATAAGATCTGAAGAGTTGGCAAATGCAATGGAGATAAAAGGTTATAGTCTAAATAATAAAAAAACAAGATTTAATGAATATTATTTTAAAAAAAGAGATTTTATTTTTTTATTTTTTATAATTTTAATTCCATTTTTTTATTCACTAATATTATTTCAATAAAAAATAGTGTAACTACTCAGCTATGAGATAAAAGAAAGGTACTTTTTTCATGAAAATTAAAA
>CAMTIW010000132.1 GCA_947072665.1 uncultured Fusobacteriaceae bacterium
CAATAAATCAAAAACATATTTCAATTTTATTTTATATAATGAAAGAAGTAATTGATGATTCAATTGAGTTTAGTAAAATAAAAAATAAGTTACTTAACGAATTAAATAACTTCAACACTAACAAATATATTCTCTATACTATAAATAATTTAAACAATCTTTAAATAGAGTTTAGTTCTTTTTTAAATAAAATATAAATAAAAAAAATTGTCTGTCCAAAAGATTGTGTAAACCTCCAAACTAGTCTAAAATAAACTAATTTTGAGGTTTTTTTATGATAAAAAAATAATTAGTGAAGAAGAAAAAAAGAGAAAAGAAATGATAAAAAATTTTCTAAAGAAAGAAAAAAAAAAGACACCAGAAGATCTAAATAGCTTATTTAAAGGTATGATGAAAGATATAGTCTAGTAATCTAATAGAATTTAATTAAAAAATCAATTAAAATTAAATATTTTGGGACATTTTAATTTTTCCTTGACATATTAAAATCCCTAAATTTTTATAAATACAAAAGCTATGGAGAAATTTTTTAATTCCCCCATAGCTTTTCATTTAAAATTATAATTGATTATATAACAAGGTCTTTATAGTATTTATTTCTAATATAAAAGTACATTGTTCCTATTATAAAATAGGCTGCACATGGAAAATAAAATCCTTTAATTGGAAAATGACTATGTGTTATATATCCCATTATTAAACCAAATATAGATGATACTAAATTCCAAAAATAATAATGTATTTTATGTGTGTTCAATCTATTCCCTGCTAAGTGATTTCCTATAAGAGTTCCTAAGTCAGTTGTTGTTCCTGTTAAATGTGTCGTTCTACAGAGATTACCATTATAAGATACAAACATTCCATTTTGCATTCCTACAACTAATGTTAAAAGAAATAAAAAAGAACTTTTATTATAAAGAAAATATGTACCTAAAAAAACAATAATTCCCAAAAAATAAAGATAAATTCCGTATAATTTTCCAAATATAAATACCCTAGAAGAAAAAACAATGCCTGAAATCATGGAACCTATAAAAAAACTCAAAGGAATACATATTATGAATAAAAACTCTGTTTTAGTACCTTCAAACAATAAAGTAATTCCTTTGGCATATGTTCCTGTAACATGAGAAACAGGTATATTATATTTTAAAATACTCATTATATTTATATAAGCTCCCAAAAAACAAAGAAAGGCCACCCACGTAAGAAGAATTTTATCAGGTTTTTTTTTCATTGCTATCTACTCCTCAATTTACTCTATATTTATAGTGAAAACAGAAGTATGATAAATAACATCTTTTCTCTCTACAATAATTTCACATTTTTTAGCTAAGTCACTATTATTTTTTATGCTATTAATTAGTTCTTTTGATGGATTTATTGCTTTTGGATTTCCTACAAGATTTAACATTCCATAATCTCCGTTAGTATCTCCATAAGCAAAACTATCTTCTAATCTTATATTATATTTTTTACAAAAAATATCTATTGCTTTAATTTTATTAGGAGTATCCCACATAGGTTTTACTTCTCCTGTTAACTTGTCATCAGAAGTTAAATAATGTGAACCGCAATAATCATCAGCACCCATTTTTTCAGCCATTCTTCTCACTAAAAAATCTGGACTTCCTGATATAAATATTACCTTATGCCCTTGTTTTTTATGCCATTCTACTCTTTCACGTGAATATCTATAAACTCTATTTCCTTTTAGTTCTACAACTTGATCTGCAATAAAATTATTATATTGTAAAGATAGTCCCTTTATTGCTTGTACATATGTTCCTGTTAAATCCTGAAGATAATTATCGTAATCACCTTTTCTTTCATCCCATAGAGTAAAAGAATTTTTTATATTACTCTCATACTGATTAATATCTATAAGTTCATATTTTATAAGTTTTTTAAAATGTTCTATTAGTAATGAATTTCTATAAATAGTTCCGTCTATATCAAAAAATGCTGCTATCAATGTATAATTACCTCCTCAAATAAAATATTCTCCAATTTCTTGAAGATATATTACAATCTTTGTTAATTATACAACAAATAAAAGTAAAATAAAAGTAATTATAAAAAAATTAATAATAATCTCCATCTTGATTCATTGGAGATTCTAAAATTTCCATCAAAAAATTATCAGCCTTAGCTAATCTTCTACAACATTCCCGGGATATATTTAAAATAAGCTTTATAAAAAAATCTGGATTTTCTTTCTTTATAGTGTATAAAGATTTTTTAGGAAGAATAAAAATTGTGCAAGGTGTTATAGCTATACATGATGCTATATAGGGAATAATACCTATTAATTCAACTTCTCCAAAACTATCTCCCATTGTTAATTTAGCCAATTCAATGTTATTTTTTCTAACACTTATAATTCCTTTTTTTATTAAATAAATATTATTTGGTGATCCCTTCTGTTCTATTATAATATCATCACTCTTGTATTCTACTAATGAAAGTAACGGCAATAAATCATTTATTTCTTTTTTAGTTAAAGCACCAAAAATAGGTATATGTGGAATAATATCATGAATACTCTCATATTTTATCTCCATTACATCTCCTCACTAAATTAAAATTAAATACAATATTTTTAAAAGCTATAACTATAATGAATTCCAAATTGTGTATGATTTTTATCTGAAGATTTTTGTGAAATTTCTGTGAAATTTTCATTTTTTTTATATCCAACACTTAAAGAGATATTATCAGTCAAAAATAATCTTACTTCATTAAACCATTGTAAAGAATTAGACGTTTGATTTCCTTCTGACTTTGCAGCAAAAGTATAATCTAACCAACCACCAATATAAATTTTTATTTTATTTTCAAATTTAATTAAAGTTGCACCGTAAGAGGCACTAAACTGATATCCATCCCATTGATTTTCATTTCTACCATAATTTCTTACTATATATCTTCCATATAGATTAGTTTTAAAATAATCAAAACCAGGAATAGATATTGAATTTCCAATTCCTATATTATGTTTTTCAAGTCCATTTTTTGCACCAGTATAAATATTATAGCTTCTATCATTATCATAGTCTAAACTATATGCTAAGAACCATTCATTTATAGGACCTATTGAAAGATTTTTATTCAACAAACCATCGAGCGATAATCTTGGTTGGAATTCTCCATATATATAATTACTGTCATACCCATATTTATCACTAAATTTTTCATCATTAAATATATTAGACCTATCTGTAAACCAATATAAATCAAAAAGTTTATATCTCAAATTAGTCTGAATACTTAATACAGTATCTTTTCCAGATGAACCGTATCCATTTGCTAATCCATTACTTTTTACAATACCCATCTCCACATTGGCATAGTTCCATGGTTCATATTTCCCTAAGGCAATAGTAGTTCCTAAAATTAAATTGATTATTATAAATATTTTCCTCATATTTCTCCCCTTTTATATTTAATTAAACTTTAACTTCATTAATGGTACATTTTATAGAAAAAATTGTCAAGTTATTTTCTAACTCAAAACTATACAAGTGTTATTTTATTTATTGACATTTCCTTTATTCAAGTGTATAATTCTTAAAACAATATTAAAAACTATCAAAATATTATTACGTATATATTTTTGAAAATATGGTCTTTTAGTATACATTCTGTCAAAGTATGAATTTATACTTTTTTTATTGAATTTTTTTTGGAGGAGTTAAGCATGGAGTTTTTAAACAATTTTTTTAAAATTAAAGAAAGAAATAGTTCTATAAAACAAGAAATTATAGGTGGAACAACAACTTTTTTAACAATGGCGTATATTATTTTTGTGAATCCTGCTATTTTATCAGAAGCAGGTATGGATAAAGGAGCTCTAATTACAGTTACTGCTCTATCTGCAGCAATCGGAACTATGTTTTCAGCTTTTATAGCAAATGCACCTTTTGCTCTTGCACCAGGAATGGGTCTCAATGCTTTTTTCACTTACTCTCTAGTTATAGGGAGAGGAATTCCTTGGGAAACTGCACTTGGAATTGTATTTCTTTCAGGATTATTTTTCCTTTTTTTATCTTTTGGTGGTATCAGAGAAAAAATTGCAAATTCTATTCCTCTATGTTTAAAAATCTCTGTAACTGGTGGAATAGGTTTATTTATAGCTTTTATAGGATTAAAAACATTGGGAATCGTTACTTCTAACCCTTCAACAATTATAGGGCTTGCTCCCTTTTCTCCACAAGTTCTTATTGGTATTTTTGGACTTCTAATTTCTATTATTTTAGAAATAAAAAAAGTTAAAGGTGGAATCCTTATTGGTATAACATCATCAACATTACTAGGTATGCTTTTTGGTTATACATCTATTCCTAGTTCAATTATGTCTATGCCACCAAGTATTGCCCCTATTGCTTTTAAACTTGATATTTTAGGTGCTTTAAAATTATCTTTACTAGGTCCCATTTTTTCATTTATGTTTGTAGATCTTTTTGATTCTTTAGGTACTCTTATTGCCTGCTCTAAAGAAATTGGTTTAGCAGATAAAGATGGTAAAGTTAAAGACCTAGGGAAAATGCTCTATTCAGATGTTTCAGCCACTTTAATAGGTTCTCTACTTGGTACCAGTACTGTTACAACACTTTCTGAAACAGCCGCTGGAATAGCTGCTGGAGCTAGAACTGGATTTGCATCTGTTATTACATCTTTATTCTTTATTTTAGCTTTGTTTTTTACACCCTTAGTTGCAGTTGTTCCTGGATTTGCAACAGCTCCTGCTCTTATAATTGTTGGTGTTTATATGTTTAAAAATATTTATGAATTAGATTTCAAAGATTTTAAAACCCTATTTCCATCATTTATAACTATCATAATGATGCCATTAACATACAGTATAAGTATTGGTTTAGCATTTGGATTCATAAGTTATATTCTTATTCATTTGGGAACTGGTGACTATAAAAAAATAAACTTAGGATTAATTCTAATTGGATTACTCTCTGTTTTAAGTCTAGCTGTTTGATAAATAAGGCAAATTAATATAATATTAATTTGCCTTATTTTTTTTATTAATAAATTTTAAAAATACTAATTTGTACGATTAAAAATATAACACCCTAAAAAAATCCCTATAATAAAGAAAATAATACCATACATCTAATATCCCTCCCCTTATTAAATTAATTTATGCTCATATTAAATATATAATCTATACATCAAAGGTTTGTCAATAATATTTTTTACTTAATATCTAAAATCAAATCATCTATTG
>CAMTIW010000133.1 GCA_947072665.1 uncultured Fusobacteriaceae bacterium
ATATATAAATCTTCATTAATCAATTTATTTTTATAATATTTTTGTTATCTTAATAAATTTAAATCACAAATATTTATTACATATTGTGGTATAATTTCATATTTTAATGGATTTAATTGAAATAAAAAATCATTTTCTATATGAAAAGTTGCATTTATAAATTTTTTTATTGTATCTTCTTCAGTTCTATCGTCTTCTTTTATTACTCTATACAATTGAAGTTTTTCATAATTATTTTCTGTCTTTTTATATAATTTTATCATGGTTTCATCTGAATTTGCTATTGCAAGTTCTTTTTCATAACAAAAATCTGGAAGATCTTTTCTTACCTCTTCTATTGCAGACTCTTTTTCCAAAAATGTCATTTCAAGTATTTCATCAGCACTTTCTATCGTTGGATTTGTTTTTTTATGTAGCAAGCTTGATATTAAGTTATAACTCAGGTTTTTATTTCCTCTAATTTCGTTTAATCGTCTTAAATAAATTAACTTTACTATATTATTAGAAGCATCATTTATATTATCTTTAGCAACTTGAATACATGACTTAATATCCGTTTTTTTTATCTCTTTTTCTATTAATTGTCCATCAATATTTTCTAAAAAATGAGCTATTGGTTGAATTGTACTTTGAAGTTTTCTATTGTAAGTCATATCTAAAATTGGTTCGAAATCATGTGTTAAAAGTAATACTGTTTTTCCAGAAAAACTTTCTTTTCCTGTAAATAATTTTTCAATTATTGCGTATTTTTTATTTTTATCAAAAGATGAAATTGGATCATCTAAAACAATTAAATCTGCATTTTCTTTTAAAGCACTATACATAAATAGTATCATAGCAAAGGCATTTCTTTCACCATAACTTAAATGTGAATTTACATTTTCTACTACACTAGTTGCATGTAAAGATACTAATTTTATTTTATATGATCCATCTAGTTGTTGTTCAAAATCTACTTTATATAAATAACCTGCTATATCTAAAAATTCATTTATTTCTTTTTGATATTTTTTTATAGTTTTTTTAATAACACTTTTTTGAATATTTATTTTAGCAGTTAAAAAAGTTGCTTTTTCAATTAAATTATCAATAGAAGAATTTATTTGAACAAATTTTTCTATTGATTTTTTAGATTTAAAATATTCTATTACCTTTAAATCTATTTTTATTTCTTCTAAGCTTTCATTAATTTTAGCGAAATCTTTTAACTTTATAAAATCTAGTGATTTTATAGTTATTAATTTTTTTACTATTGTTTGTGCTTGTGAAGTTATTCTTTTTAAATAATCTTCTTGTTCTAAAGAAATTCCAGTTATCTCCTTTAACATATCTTTTATTCTATCATTAGTTTCATTTGAAAAATAACTTTCTAAATTTTTAAAAAGAGATATTGTTTTTATTAGATTCTCTATTTCTTTTGCCTTAAATTCTGTAGAAAGCAACTCTATTTTTTCTTTACTAGCATTAATATTACTTTTTAATTCGCTTGTACAATATGGACATTTATCAAAATCGCTTAAGTGTTCTCTTCCTTTTGAATGCCATCCCAACCATGAAATAGAGTTTTCAGATTTTAAATAGTCTGTATATCTACTTAATTTTTCTGGTATATTTAAAAGTTTATTGCCATTGAGTAAACTTTTATTTGTAACACTTGCTTTTGTTTTTGTAGTATCGTTTAATGTTTTTAATTCATTAATAAAAGAATCAATTTCAGGATTATCTATAAATGTTTCTTTAATATCTCTTAATAATTCTTTTATTGACACTTCATTTTTCTGATAATTTTCGTCTTTTATAAATATTTCAAAACTATTTTTAACTAATTCATCTTGTTTAAATATAAATTGTTCTATATAAAGTTCATTAAATATCAAAACTTTATTAATAGTCTCTAATCCTTCTATAGTTGATTCATTTTCCCTTGTTACTAAATATTTAAAAGAAGTTAAATTTTTTAACGTAATGGTTCCGTTTGCTTTATCGTTTAAATAACTTTCTATAGCTTTAGAAATAGTTGTTTTTCCAGTTCCATTCATTCCATATTTTATATTTAACTTATTTTTTTTTATTTTTATTAAACCATAATCAATATTGTTACAATTTTTAATTTTTATTTCCATATTATTGCTCCTTATATTCATAAATAATTTAGTAAGGTAAAGGCTTTTTTTGAATTTTATTTTTCTGATAATATTTTAATTATAATAAAAAGAAAATCATAATAATATAGAAAATATTTATTTATTCCATATATCATACCATAGTTATTTTTTTTAGTTGAAAAATACATCCTTTTGTTATTTTATTTAAAAAGAGTTTGTAGTTTGCAAAGATTTTTGTTCACACGAAAATAAATATTATCAATAAAAAAAACAATAACATAAGTTGTTATCGAAATTAGTTCTTGTTATAAAATTATTGAATTCATTTTTATTCTAGAAAATAAAAAATTTTTTATCTTAATTTAAACTTTCTAAAAATTTGGTCTAATTACGAAAATTTATGCCTAAAAATTTGACTTAATACCACAAAGTAGCAGGAGTAATTATTTTATTTACACCCTCTTGTTCGTATATTTCTAAGGCTCTACCTAAGATTTTATTGTATACAAATCTAGTACATCCAAAAGTCTTTTGGATTAGAATTTCTTGTTCTTTATTAGGTAGTATTCTATACTTGAAAGCTTTATTATACTTCATTTTGATTCACCTCCTATAAAGTTATTTTATATGGCTCACCTATTCTTTCAAAAATTTGTTTCAATCGCTCTGAAACAGTATCATCAATAACTTTTCTACGATATTTCACACAGAAGACGATACGATAATTTAGACTAAAGACTGAATATTTGTTAATATCTAAAATCATTGTTACAACAATTTTTTATTAGTTTTTACTGATATGAAAATTATACCATTTTTATCTATCAAATTCAATGAAAAGATAAAAAATAAGCGATTCATCTCACCACCTATAGAGGTGGGAGAATTCTCACCCTAACATTGTTAAAATATTTTTCCTCAAATTTTATCCTCCCGTTTTATATTTTTTTTTGTTTCAACATCAAAATAACTACATTTATCAATATCTATTTCTAAATAAACTTTTTGATTTTTTTTTATATCTTGTTCATTTTTAATCGAAACTTTTATGTTTTCATCCCCTATGGAAACAGATACACATTTTTGATTTCCATAATTTTCAATTCTTATAATTTCCCCTTGAATTCTTCCAAAATTATTTTCATTATGAATTAAAATATGTTCTGGTCTAATTCCAAGATATATACAATTTTTATTACCTAATTTTGAATCTATATCTACATTATTAATTATAATATTTTCACCTATATAAATTTTTCCAACTTCTACTTTTCTCTTTATAACATTCATTGGAGGAGTACCTATAAATTTTGCTACAAATATATTAGCAGGATTGTTATATATCTCTTCAGGCGTTCCAATTTGTTGCAAGTCTCCTTTATTTAAAACTGCTATTCTATGTCCTATAGTCATAGCTTCAATTTGGTCATGAGTAACATATACAAATGTTGGTCTACTTATTTCATGCAGTTTTACAAGTTCTTCTCTGGAAGAATTTCTAAGTTGAACATCTAAATTTGATAAAGGTTCATCTAATAAAAAGAAATCAGATTTTTTTACAGTAGCTCGCCCAAGAGCTACTCTTTGCCTTTGCCCACCAGATAATTCTTTGGGATATCTTTTTTCCAGTCCTTCTAAATTTAATATTCTTATTACTTCAATAGTTCTTTTTTCAATTTCATTTTTATTTATACCATTCATTTTTAATCCAAATATTATATTATCCCATACTGTCAGATGAGGGTATAAAGCATAATTTTGAAATACCATGGCAATATTTCTATCTCCAGCTTCTATTAATAAATCTAGTTTGTTTACAATTTTTGTATTACCATAACTTTTCGATATATTTTCAAATCTTATTTCTTTCATATTTACCTATCCTTTTATTCCTGATTTAGTAAAACTTGTCATTATTTTTTTCTGAAAAAAAATATATATAAAAATTGGAAAAATAATTGTCAATGTTGCTATTGCCATTGTTACTCCCAAATCATTTCCACCTTCAGCACTTATAAACATCTGAAGTGCTAAAGATAATGTATAATTTTTTTTATCACTTAAAATTAATAAGGGCCAAAAATATTCGTTCCATGAATTTATAAAAAATAATATTCCCATTCCATCTGCTAACTGTGGAATAATAACTCCTAAACTTGAATTTAAAAGCCCAATCTCAGATATCATAAGATAGTTCGGTATCATGGTAACAGTAAAAGGGACAAATAAAGTAGCCAAAAATACAAACTTTAAAATTTTCTTACCTTTAAAACTCTTAAAAGCTAGTACATACCCAGCTAATATACTTGTAATTATCTTCCCACCTGTAACTATTGTAGCTATAAAAAATGTATTCCATAAATACCTTAAAATCTCTACATTATCAACTATATAACTATAGTTTTTAAATGTTATAGTTTTAGGGATTAAACTTAAGGGAGCTGAAAAAATTTGTTCCATACTTTTAAAGGATATTGATAACATATATATAAGTGGAAAAATTTGAACTCCTATAATAAATAAGAATAAAATATGCCACTTACCTTCTTTAATTTTCATAATAAACTCCTTTTTCTAGTATTTTAATTTTTATAGAGATTAATATAAAAAAAAAAGTATTGTTATAACCATAACATATAATCCTGTTGACGAGGTCATTGGTATAACAATGTATAAAAATATCTTTAAATTTGAAATCTTATCAAGTTTAGCATTCTCTATAAGTTCAGTTGGTACTTCAAGAATTCCAGCTAAAAGATATGTAATGATATATGGCAATACAAAATTAAATATTATTAATAACCCTATATATATAAATGTATTTATCAGAGATTTTTGGATACTGTTTTCTGTTACCACTTCTAATCCCCTCTCCTTCTTAAAATTAGTTTACTGGTGAAGTTTTTATTTATTGTTTTGTACCCTGCGGATTCTTCCACCTAAAAAGGTGGAAGAATCCGCAACACTCTTATTTCAAAAACTAAACTCATGGACAATAAATCTATTAATATTAAAA
>CAMTIW010000134.1 GCA_947072665.1 uncultured Fusobacteriaceae bacterium
TATTTCTCTTTTTTCATAATTTTAAGAACTCCTAATTAATATGTTATAATTTCTTTTTAAAACTAAACTATATTTAGTATAAATTAAATTTATGAAAATAAGATGAAAAAATAAAAAAAATAAGAGAAATAAAAATATTTCTCTTATTTTTAAGGTAACCACTCTTGAGGAAGTAGTCGTTAAATTTTATTTGAATAAAATTCTATATTCTTTTCTAAACCTCTTATTTTGATTTCTTCTTTTTATAATCATCTTCTTTGTGATTATATTGACTTACTTTTACACTCCATGACATACTTGGAGTCTTTTTTCCTAGTGATTTTCCAAATCTTTTCTTTCTCTTAAATTTTCCTTGTTCATTTAATTTTGTTTTTTTAGCTCTTTTTGATAGACAAGAGAAACTCATTTTATCCACATAGATATTATCTCATTAGCTAGTTTATCATGTTGATATTTTCTTACATCTTTTTGTTTTCTATAAAGTTCTTTTAAATTTTGTTGAATCATTTCTATTAAGTATAATCTTATGAAACACTTTTTAACTTTATTATTATAATGTAATATTCTCTTCTGTTTCATAATCAAATATATTACATTTATCTAAATCAAAAACAAAAGTTGCTGTTTGACCATATGATAAAACTTCAGCTTTTTCAACAGGGACTCTTGAAGTATATTGAACATTTCCAATTGAGAAGTAAATATATTCTTCGTTACCCATTTGTTCTACAATATTGACATTACCTTTTACAATATTCCCTTTAGCATCTGGAGTAGTTTGTAAATTACCTATATTTTCAGGTCTTATACCAAACCAAACTTTTTTACCAATATGTTCTTTAATTTTTTCTGCTTTTGCTGGAGATAAAATAATTGTATTTTCAGGACTTAGTTTAACTCCAATTCCATTTTCCATAGGTACTAAAGTTGCTTCGACTAAGTTCATAGCAGGGGAACCTATAAATCCAGCAACAAACTTATTAGCTGGGAAATTATATAAATTTAAAGGCGTATCAACTTGCATAATTTTACCATAGTTTAGTACACAAATTCTATCTCCCATGGTCATAGCTTCTACTTGGTCATGAGTAACATATACCATAGTTGCAGTTTGTCCTTCTTTTTTTAATTCTTTGTGGAGTTGAGTGATTCTAACCCTCATGGAAACTCTTAGTTTTGCATCTAAATTTGATAAAGGTTCATCAAATAAAAAAACATCAGGTTTTCTTACAATAGCTCTACCTACTGCAATTCTTTGTCTTTGTCCACCAGACATTTCCTTAGGTTTTCTATCTAATAAATCTGTTATTTCTAATTTGATTGCTGCATCTTTAACTCTTTCGTCAATTTCATTTTTGGGAACTTTAGCCATTTTAAGACCAAAAGCCATATTTTCATAGGCAGTCATATGAGGATATAAAGCATAGTTTTGGAAAACCATTGCTATTCCTCTATCTTTTGGAGGAAGATTGTTTACAACTCTATCTCCTATTATAATTTCTCCACCTGTAATTTCTTCTAATCCTGCAATCATTCTTAAAGTTGTAGATTTGGCACATCCAGAAGGACCAACAAAAACCATAAACTCTCCATCTCTAATTTCTAAATCAATACCATGAACTGCTTTAAATCCATTAGGATACTCTTTTTCTACACCTTTTAAAATAACTTTAGCCATAACCAATACTCTCCTTTGCCACCTAAGTGTTTTTTACAGGATTATCCTGTTTAATATAGATGTATTTTAACCTAAAATAAACCTTTTGTCTATATAAAGTTAAAAAAATAAAAATAATAATTTAATAAAAATAAAAACAAAAAAAGTTTGACATTGATAAATAAATCTGTTATTATCTCTTTAATATAAAAAAGAGGAGGAAAATAAAGTGACTAAAAAATTATTACTTAGGAGTAGGGTATTTACTTTGATAAGATTATAAAAAAATCAAGGGAATAGTTCTGCCTAAAAATAATTAGTTACTGTATTTAAAAACCTTTTGCAAAGATAAAATATTATAAAAATAATAAAATTAAAAATCTAATGTATAATTTATAGGATTTTTTTATTGTATTAATATTTTTGATTATAAAAAACGTTTATTAGCCACAGTAATTAAATTATTATTGTGGCTTTTTTATTAAAAAAAATTATACTTGGAGAGCATATGGAATACTTAGGAACATTAAAAGAAATTTTTATAGATGGAAATAGATATCAATATATTGTAGATGGATTATTTTTTTCCATAGGAGTAACATTATTATCGACTATTTTAGGAACAGTTTTTGGAGCTATATTAGCTATTATGAGATTATCTAATTTTTTCCCATTTAAATCCAAATGGAAAAATATAAATCCTTTAAATACTATTTCATTAATATATATTGATATAGTACGAGGAACACCTGCGGTTGTCCAACTTATGATATTAGCAAATTTAATTTTTGTAGGAAGTTTAAGAGATACTCCTATTTTAATAGTTGCCAGTTTGGCTTTTGGAATGAATTCAGCAGCTTATGTTGCTGAAATAATAAGAGCAGGAATACAGGGATTAGATAAAGGTCAAATGGAAGCAGCTCGTTCTTTGGGAATGACTTATTCTACAGCAATGAGGGAAATTATTATTCCACAAGCTATAAAAAAAATACTTCCTGCATTAGTAAGTGAATTTATTACACTATTGAAAGAAACGTCAATAGTTGGTTTCATAGGAGGAATTGATTTATTACGTTCGGCAAATATAATAACTAGCCAGACATATAGAGGTGTAGAACCTCTTTTAGCAGTAGGTTTAATATATTTGATATTAACAACCTTATTTACAAAATTTATGAGAAAAATAGAAGAGGGGTTGAGAGAAAGTGATTAAAATTAAAGAGTTAAAAAAAAGTTTTGGAAAATTAGAGGTTTTAAAAAAAATAAATATTGAAATAAAAAAAGGAGAAGTGGTTGCAGTAATAGGTCCTTCTGGAAGTGGGAAATCTACATTTTTAAGATGTTTAAATAGATTGGAAGAGCCTAGTGGAGGGGATATATTTTTTAAAAATGAAAATATAAATTCTACTAAATCAAATATTAATGATATAAGAAAGAATATAGGAATGGTGTTTCAACATTTTAATTTATTTCCTCATAAAACAGTATTAGAGAATCTAATGATAGCTCCTATGAAGGTTAGAGGTTTTTCTAAAGTAGAAGCTGAAAAATTGGCTTTGGATTTTTTAAGAAAAGTTGGACTGGAGAATAAAGTTAATGAATATCCTAATAAACTTTCAGGAGGACAAAAACAAAGAGTTGCAATAGCTAGAGCATTAACTATGGAGCCTGACCTTATGCTTTTTGATGAGCCTACATCTGCACTTGATCCTGAAATGGTAAATGAAGTTTTAGAAGTAATGAAAGAACTGGCAAAAGAGGGGATGACAATGATAATTGTTACTCATGAAATGGGTTTTGCTAAAAATGTAGCAAACAGAGTTTTATTTATGGATCATGGATTTATACTTGAAGATGAAACTCCTAAGAATATATTTGAAAATCCGAAGCATTTAAGAACGAAAGATTTTTTAAATAAAATTTTAAATCATTAAAATAAAAAAAGGGAGATGAAAAATGAAGAAAATATTAAAAGTACTAAAGGTATTATCAATATGTGTATTGGCATCAGTTTCAATTTATGGAAAAACTTTATATGTGGGAACAAATGCAGAATTTGCACCTTTTGAATATTTAGAAAATGGAAAAATTACTGGATTTGATATGGAATTAGTAGAAGAAATTGGAAAGATAATAAATATGGATGTAAAAATTGAAAATATGAGTTTTGATGGTCTTTTGCCAGCTCTTCAAATGAAAAAAGTTGATATAGTTATTGCAGGTATGACTGCTAATGAAGATAGAAAAAAATTTGTAGGTTTTTCTGATCCTTATTATACTGCTAAACAAGTTTTATTAGTAAAAGAAGGTAGTAATATAGGTTCTTTAGAAGAGTTAAAAGGGAAAAAAGTGGGAGCGGTTCTTGGATTTACTGGAGATTTGATGATTAGCAAAATAAAAGAAATTAATGTAGAAAGAGTATCTTCATCAGTGGGAGCTATAATGGGTCTTAAAAATGAGAAACTAGAGGCTTTTATATTAGATTTAGCACCTGCAGAAAATTTTGCTAAAAATAATAAAGGTTTGAAAATAGTATCTCTTGATATTGAAGATGAAGAATACGCTATTGCTACTAGAAAAGATGAAATAAAGCTTTTAGAAAAAATTAATTCTGCTCTTAAAGAGATTAAACAAAATGGTACTTATGAGAAACTATTATCTAAATATTTTTAATGAAAAAAAGGTATGGAGCTTATATAAGCTCCATACCTTTTTTCACTTTTTCTAAAACATCAGCAGACACGAACTGACTAGCTAAAGCTAGACCAAACTCAATTGATTTTCCAGCTCCTGGAGATGTGATTAAGTTTTTATCAATAACTACATCCTCATGCTTATAGTTATTACTAGACATTTCATTTTTAACAGCAGAATGACAAGTAAATGAATAATCATGTATTAGTCCATTAATACCTAAAACTGTAGGACCACCACAAATAGCACCAACAAGTTTATTTGAATTTAAATAATTTTTAACAATTTCGATAACTTTTGAATTTTCTCTCAAATTTACATATCCAGGGAATCCTCCAGGGATAACAACCATAACCCCTTCTTCTATATTGATATCATTTATATTAATATCAGCTAAAACTTTAACTTTTTGAGCTGATTCAATTTCTAAAGAAGCTTCAAGAGTTGAAACAGTAAGAACATTTAAACCTGCTCTTCTTAAAACATCTACTGGAGCCATTGCTTCGATAAGCTCAAATCCAGTACTTAACATAACAAAAATTTTATCTTTCATAAAAACCCTCCTTAAAGAAAACTATTTGATTTAATTATAGCAAAGATGAATGAAAAATACTAGGTATGAAATGATGTTTATTATTATACAATCTTTATTTCTATGAGATAATACTGATATGTCAAGGAAAAATGAAAATGTCCCAAAATATTTGATTTATTAGCCCTAATTT
>CAMTIW010000135.1 GCA_947072665.1 uncultured Fusobacteriaceae bacterium
TATTATATGTGGATATAAGAATTAAATCAGGATTTAAATTTAGAATAGCTTCCACATTAATAATTCCATTTCCAAGATTAATAGTGCTAGAATTTAAATCTAAAATATTTTTAGAATGAGTATCTACAGCAATGATTTTATTTTTCATTCCAAGTTCTAAAAGAATTTCAGTATTAGAAGGGGAAGTTGAAACAATTCTACTAAAATTTGAGAAAGTTATATTAATTATACTGATAAATATAATAAAAATTATTTTTTTCATTGAGTGACTCCTATCTTTAATTTACAAAAAAATAATTAAAGGTGTTTCCTTTGTAGGGTGTTTTATAACTTTACAGTGAATATCAAAAATATTATAAATATTGTGTTCTGTAAATATCTCATCTGGAGTTCCTTGAGCTACGACTTCACCATTTTTAATAGCATAAATAAAATCACAATAAGAGCTGGCTATATTCATATCATGAATGACTGAAAGGGTAGTTTTATCTATTTCTTTTATAAGATTCATTATTTGAAGTTGATATTTTATATCTAAATGATTAGTAGGCTCATCTAAAATTAAAAGATCACTTTTTTGAACCAAAGCTCTGGCAATAAGAATTCTTTGCATTTCTCCACCTGATAAGGTTAAAAAACTTCTATCTTTCATGTGTTCCATTCCAACTTGTTTTAAAGCAGAAATTATTTCATCTTTTTTATAAATTGAAAAAATTGATTTTTCATGAGCATATCTTCCCATTTCAACAATTTCTTCCACTGTGAAATCAAAATTAATATTTTGATTTTGAGCTAAAACAGCCATTTTTTTAGCTAATTCTTTAGGTTTGTAGTTGTCTATTGAGATATCATCAATTGTAATTAGGCCACTTTGAGATTTTAAGTACCTATAGATATTTTTTAAAATAGTACTTTTTCCACAACCATTTGGTCCTATAATACCAATGTTTTTTTTTGTTTTTACAGAGATGCATATATTTTTTAATATTTCAATGTTATCAATTGAAAAATTTAAATTTTTAACTTTTAACATTTAATTTCCTCCAAATCTATAGGATTTTTTTCTTAACATATTTAAGAAAAATGGAGCACCTAAAAGAGAGGTGATAACTCCAATTGGTATCTCTTGAGAACTTAAAATAATTCTAGTTAGGGCGTCAGCAAGAATTAAAAATAATCCTCCTAAAAAAATAGAAACGGGAATAACTTTTTTATGATTACCACCCACAAGCCCTCTAACTACATGGGGAATAACAAGACCAACAAAACCAATAATACCAGTATTTGAAACAATAATACCAGTTAAAAATGTAGAAATAACAACCATTAATATTCTCATTTTCTTTACATTAACACCAAGAGCTATAGCATTTTCATCTCCAGTAATAAGAATATTAAGTTCTCTATATTTTGGAAATATAAAAATAATAGAAATTATTAAACTAAAAAAAAGAAAAGGGATATATTTCCAACTTGAACCAGCTAAACTTCCTGACATCCAAAATAAAGCAGAACGTACTTCTCTATCGTTTGGAGCCATCATTATCATAAGGGTAGTTATTCCTGAAAAAAAAGAAGAGACAGCAACACCAATTAAAACTAGTTTGGAACTGGAAAAAGATCCTGCACCTGAAAAATAAAAAACAATAAAAGCGGTCAAAATTCCAAAAATAAAAGCGAGTAAAGGAACTGAAAAGAATGTGGAACTCCCTAAAAAAAGAAGAGCAAAAACAGCACCAGTACTAGCACCAGAAGAAATACCTAAGATATAGGGACTAGCAAGTGAGTTTTTAGTTAAACACTGCATTAATATTCCTACAAATGCAAGGGAAGAACCAGAGATAAAACCAGTTATAAGTCGAGGAGTTCTTAAATTCCAAACTATAAGTTCAGAACTTTGTTTCCAATTTTTAATAAAAATTTCCTTATTAAAAATTTTATTTATAATTATTTTATAGACATCTTTAGAATCTAAAGAAACAGCTCCAATTGTAACAATAAAAATAGAAAAAAGAACAGTAAAAATAATAAGAATAAAGCAAAGAGTTTTATAACTTTTAATCGGTTTTTTTAATAGCATTTAATCCATCTCCATGAAGACCTATTGATAATTTTTTTATTCCTTTAATAATTCTAACACCTGTTGAAAGGTCCTCAAGACCAATAACAATAAATTTATTATTTTTTATAGCAGGAAGTTCCTTAATAGGTGATTTTTCTTTTAAATATTTTATCTTAGTTTCAGCAGTAGTAGTCCCATAGTCTACAATAATTATAGCTTCTGGATTTTCCCCTAAAACCTTTTCCCAACTTCCATCTGCAAAGCTACCTAGGGCTTCATTAAAAATATTTTCTCCCCCTGCAAGGGTAATAAGAGTATTAGCAAGACCAGTTCCTCCAATTGTAAAAGGAGCACTTTCACCAGAATCATAAGCAAATACTTTTATTTTTTTTTGAGGTAAAGTAGCTTCTATATCTTTTAATTCATTTTTCATATTGTTAACTAATATTCTAGAATTATTTTCTAAGTTAAAAATTTTTCCAAATTCAAGTATATCTTCATAAACATCATCTATCTTATTAGTTTTTAAGGATTTCATAAGAAAGACTTCAACACCATTGCCTTTTAATTCCTCTAAAGGACCTAAATTTTTGGGGTTAACAACAGAATTCCAACCAGTTAAAAAATTTGGATTAAGAGAATAAAAAACTTCTTTGCTAATCCCTTTAGGGGAAAGAACAGGAATTTTATCATATTTTTCTTTTAATTCAGGTAAAATTGGATTATCTAACCAAGCAGTACCAATCATTTGATTTTCTGCACCTATGGATAAAAGAATTTCAGTTGTGAATTGTGAAGCAGAAACAGCTCTTTTAGGAACTGTTGAAGAAGAAAAGAGATTTAAAGATAGAGATACTAATAAAATAGAAGTAATTATTTTTTTCATAAGATTCCCCCTTATAAATTAATTTAAAGTAAAAATAGGGGAGACTAACCTAGGAAATAATTAATTTATAATAAGAATATTTATTATAAAAACATATAAAATGGTAAGTCTCCTGACTTGGTTTCCTTCTACTTTCACGCCTTCCCAGTTTCCCAGTGACATTTTTGTGATTTCGTCCACCATACAGTAGCTTTCGCTGTGTGGGATTTTCACCCAACTTCCTTTATTAAGTTCAAAACACCTTTTTCATAAAACAAACAACCATTATTTTGTTTGTTAATAATGTTTATTGTACTATAATAATGTTGTAATGTCAATCTATATGGGATAAAATTGAATGAAATAAACAATTATAAAGGAGAAGGTATATATGAATATAAAAATAAAAAAATTAAAAGATTTAAAAAGTACAAAATGGAGTGGAGGAGAAACAGTACAATTGGAAATATTTCCAGAAAATTTATCTGTTAATGACGAGTTTATATGGAGAATATCTTCTGCAACAGTGGAGAAAGGAAATAATGATTTTACAATATTTAAAGGTTATAACAGAGCTTTAATAGTACTAGATGGAGAGTTAGAAATTGAACATGAAAATAAAAATTCTATTCTATTAAAAAAATTAACACCTTATTTTTTTAGTGGCTCTTTGAGAACAAAATCTAATTCAAAAATAAATATTAGAGATTTTAATGTAATATGGAAGGAAGAATTAGGGAAATTAAATATTAACACATACTATGGTGGAGAAAATATAAGAATATTTAATAAAAAAATATTTATATACTGCATAGAAGATTCCATAACCTTAATAATAAATGAGATAACATTAATAGCTAAAAAAGATGACTTCATTATATTGGAAGATAACAAAAATATAGATATTATATTTGATAAAAAATTGATAATAGGAGAATTGAAGTAGTTAGAGCTTTTAAAAGTCCTTCACCTTTTTTATTTTTCTAAAATATGTTATAATTAGACATTGATACTAGGGAGGTAAGGGTGAAAAGTCGATTTGAGCAAAGAATAATGAAGCTATCTATTTTAATAACATCTCCTTTACTAATACTTCTTATAGGAATAATTACATATACAGAGATTAATAATGAAACTAGTAGAGTTAAACGTAGTTTAGGAGAAGTTGCTCTTGAAATTTCAGATACTAAATTTGTAAAGGACTCAATAATAAATAAAAAATTTAACTTACAAAAATATACTAAAGTTTTTGTGGATAATAATCAAGATATAGATATTGTTGTTATTGCTGATAAAGATAAAAAACGTTATAGTCATCCAGACCCTAATAAAGTGGGGAAAATTTTTGGAACAAAAGATAGTGAAAATGTATTAAGATATAAAAAAGGATATTTTGTAACAACTAGAGGCTCTCAAGGATTAACTTATAGGAGGGAAATCTTTTAATATTTTTAAAAATACAATTTTTTTTATTTTATTAAAAATATTATTACTTTCTTTGCTTAGTTTTATTTTTATTTTTATAATTTCAAAAATATTTGTAAAAAAAATAAAAAAAGAAATGTTAAATTTAGAACCTGAGGAAATTACAAATCTTTATATAAGTACTAAAAGCTTAGTTAAACAACAAGCTGCAATTATAGATAATATTCATGAAGGAGTAATGGTTTTAGATTCATCTTTGGAAATACTAAATATTAATAAGAAAGTTTTTGAAATACTTCACGATTTTAATCTTAATTCTTTTATTAAAAGATTTAATAATATTTTTCAAGAAAGAAAAAATATTTATTTTAAAGAGATAAAGTTCGGTAAAGATAAGGTTTTTATAAGTGTAATTCATCTTCTGGAAGATGAGAATCATTTAGGAGATATAATAACTTTTTATAAACATATTGAGATTATCAATTTAGCTAAGGAATTAACAAGTATAAATAATGTTATAGATGGATTTAGAGAGAATAATCATGAATTTAAAAATCAACTTCAAGTAATTTCAGGATTAATACAACTTAAAAAATATGATTTAGTTCAAGAGTATATTAATA
>CAMTIW010000136.1 GCA_947072665.1 uncultured Fusobacteriaceae bacterium
AAAAAATAAAAAAAAATGAACTATCAGGAATAGAAAATATTGAAATAGCTGATTTTGTAGTCTTTTTGGATTTTTGTATTGAAAATGATTATGTAAGTGGAATAAGATATGAAAAAAATAAATACTTTAAAATTTTTGCTAATAATATGTCATTAACTGTTACAGGAGAAAAATTTTTAAAAGAATTAGAAAATAATAGTTGAAAGAATTAAAAATTAGAGTTATTCTATTAAAATAGATATACAATAAAAAGTTATAGGAGAGTATAATGAAAAAACCAATAATAGGAATTTCAGGAAGTTTGCTTAGGGATGAAGACGGAGATTTTGCTGGATATGAAAGATCGTATGTTAATAATGACTATATAACTTCAGTCGTAAGTGCAGGAGGAATACCATATATTATACCTCTTATAGAAGATGAAGATATAATTTTAGCACATGCAGAATTAATTGATGGACTTATTATGTCAGGTGGGCACGATGTAAATCCATTACTTTATGGAGAAGAACCTTGTAAAGAATTAGGAGAAATATTACCTAAAAGAGATGCTTTTGATATTTTTTTAATAAAAGCTGTTATGAATTTAAAAAAACCAATATTAGGAATATGTAGAGGTGAACAAATTTTAAATGTAGCTAATGGTGGAACGTTATATCAAGATTTAAAATTCTCTAAAAATTGTTATATTAAACATAATCAAAAAAGATTACCTAATTTTGCTACACACACAGTTATGATAGAAGAAAAATCAAAATTATACGATATATTAGGGGAAAGTTCTTTAGTTAATAGTTTTCATCATTTAGCAATAAAAGATGTTGCTAAAGATTTTAAAGTAGTTGCATATTCTAAGGATGGAATTATAGAAGCAATTGAAAAAGAAGGAAATGTTTTTGTAGTAGGAGTTCAATGGCATCCAGAAATGTTGAGTAAAAATTATCCTAATATGTTAAAAATATTTGAAAAATTAATATTAGAAGCAAAAAAAATATTATTAAATAATTAAAGTTTGGGAGAAAAAATGAAAAAAACAAATAAATTAGGATTTTGGAGTATAGTTCTTTTAGGAATAAATGCAATAATAGGTTCAGGAATCTTTTTGTTACCTAATAAAGCTTATAAATTAATGGGTGTTGGTAGTATAGGTGTCATTATTTTTGATATGATTCTAGTTTTAAGTATTGCTCTTTGTTTTGCAGAAGCAGGAGGAATGTTTAAAAAAAATGGAGGACCATATATTTATGCAAAAGAAGCTTTTGGTGAATTTATAGGGTTTGAAGTTGGATTTATGAAATGGATTATAGGAATTATAGCTTGGTCAGCCATGGCTGCTGCATTCGTTCAAGCTTTGAGCAAAGTTTGGGTAGGGGCACAAGACAGTGCTATGAAAACTATAATTATAGTAGTTATTATAGGTGGACTTGCAATTATAAATATAAAAGGGGTTAATCTATCTAAAATTTTAAATAATGTAATAACCATAGGAAAATTATTACCATTAATTTTATTTATTTCTGTGGGAATATTTTTTATAGAAAAAACAAATTATATCCATATAATACCATCTAATATAAATGTTTCAAATAATTTTGCAGCAGCAGCACTACTATTGTTTTATGCATTTACAGGATTTGAATCTATAGCTGTAGCAGCTGAGGATATGGAAAATCCAGAAAAAAATGTTCCCAAAGCAATAATTACTGTTATGCTTATAGTTTCATCATTTTATATTTTGATATTAGTTGTTTCAATTGGAACTTTAGGACCAGAATTAGGTTCAAGTATCGCTCCTATAGCAGATGCTGCAAGTAAATTTTTAGGTCCAATAGGGTCTTCAATTGTGACAGCGGGGACTTTAATTTCTATAGGAGGAATAAATATAGCAGCTTCATTTATAACTCCAAGAAGTGGAGTTGCCCTAGCAAAAGATGGAATTTTACCTAAAGTTATAGGAAAAAATGGTAAAAATGGGACACCTGTTTATGCAATTATAATTACAGCTATATTAGCAATATTGCTTGCTCTTTCAGGAAGCTTTGAAAAATTAGCGGCCATTTCAGTTATATCAAGATTTGTTCAATATTTACCAACATGTTTAGCAATACCCATATTAAGAAAAAAAAGACCAGAATTAGTAAGTACATTCAGAATACCTTTTGGTCCTGTCATTCCTATATTTGCTGTAGTTGTAAGTTGTTGGTTATTATACAATTCAGATATAAATAAAATATTATTTGGTTTAGGTGGATTATTATTTGGAGTTCCAATATACTTATTGATGAAAAAATTTAAAAATAAAATTTAAATATTTAAAAGCTGATTCTTGTATTGTACAGGAATCAGCTTTTTTCTAAACCTTAATTTTGATTTTTTTACTAAATAATGGAAAACTTATAGGAAATTATTTTAATAAAAATAACTGTTATGACTATTAGAAATAAATTCAAGAAAACTGGTATTAAAGCCCCATATTGAATGCTTAATCCTATACAAGTAATCATTAAAACTGGCCCCATAAGAGCAGTAAGTGAGAAACCTAAAGAGTAATCTCCTAAAACAGGACTAGAAAAATCAGGGTCACAAATCCGTAGAAGTAATAGTCCTGTTAAGAAAACACCAAGAGAGGTTCCTAACATAGCGATGGCTCTTTCAAAGGCATAATTATTTTTAAAATATTTGTAACTTAAAAATCTTATAATTGTCCAAGTAAAAATAAAACCAAACAAAATCATAACACCAATAGGGAAAATATATGAAAATATTGCTTTTAAAGGCATAGTAGTTATTGCAGCAACAACTGCAAATTCTGTAAGAGAACTAGAAATTTTACTTTTAACTTTAACGTCAATACACCATTCTAACTTTAAGAATTTAATAATTTTCCATACTAAAAACATAAGTACCATGGCAAATGCCCATACAGAAAAAGAAGATAGAACTGGTATTTTATGTAATTTTATAAAGTTTAAAATAATGTAAGATGCACCACATACAACAAAAATAATAGAGATGTGAAAAGCTAGGGTATCAACTGAAGATGAGAGCATTGTTTCTCTACCTAAACTAGATTGTTTTTCAATATCTGTATGATACCCTCTTTTTAATTCCATAGGAATCAGTGAAGGTTTACTTAAAAGAGTAGTTTCTCCATTTCTAGAAGCTCTATTTATAAGAAAAATTCCAAGGGTAATACCACCAATAAGACCAAAAGTTGCAATTGTTGTTGCAATCCCTTGAGCAAGCTCCCAATACTCCATATTCATATCTTTTAATATACGTCCAATCATTCCTGCAGTTCCATGTCCCCCTGCAAAACCAGTATTTAATTCAATTCCAAAAGTTGGATATATATTGTAATTAAAAATATTTTTGAAAATAAAATTTATAATATAGCCAAGTGCAATTTGAGAGAAAGTTACAATAAACATAATTGCTCCCATAATACTTACATCTCTTAATCCTGATTTATTATTTTTATTTTTAAAATTTAGACCTAAAGGTATAGAAGCTAAAATCGGAATAATTAAAATTCCTGGTAATAGGGCAAGCTCTTTTAACCACAATTTTGGAAAAAATTCTATATTGAAATAATAACCTAATATTTCAGGACCTAAAATAAGACCAATTATTCCTCCAATAACTGATGCAGGAATAAATAACTCTTGAAAAATTTTAATTTTTGAACGAATAAAAACACCTAGTAACATTAAAAAACTTAAATAACAGATTAAATAAAAAATAATATTCATAGAACTCCTTTTTTAATTTGATTTGAACTAAGTGATAGTATAGAGGTTTAAGTGAAAAAAATCAAGGTTTTAAAGTTAATTTGACAAATTAATGATTATGGAGTATATAATATTATTAATGTTAATTTTTTTTATTTTCATATAAAATTTAATTATATATAGGAGAAATATGGATAAAATAGCAATAATTTCAGATATTCATGGAAATTTACCTGCCTTAGAAGCAGTGTTGAAAGATATAAAAGATAGAGAGATAAAAAAAATTTTTTGTTTAGGAGATTTAGCAGGAAAAGGACCAAAACCAGCTGAAGTAGTAGATAAACTTAGAAGCAAATGTGAATTTTTTGTAAAAGGAAACTGGGATTACTTTTTATCAGAACAAAAATCAGAAATGTTACTTTGGACACAAAAAAAATTAGGATCAGAGAGAATAAAATTCATGAAAAATCTTCCAATTTATATTGAATTTTATATGAGTGGAAAATTAATAAGACTGTGCCATGCTTCACCACATAGTGTTTTTGATAGAACATACATAGATACAGATAAATTCAAAAGAATGGAACTATTCAATCCAACTAAATTAAATTCAAAGTATGCAGATATAGTTGGGTACGGCGATATACATAGTGCACATGTAGATAATTTTGATAAGAGAACTATATTTAATCCAGGTAGTGTAGGGAACCCATTGGATATGCCCATGGCAAGTTATGCAATAATAGAAGGATATTATGACTCTAAAATGGAATCTTCATTTTCTATAACTATTGTAAAAGTTATTTATGATATAGAATTAGCCATTAAAGAGGCTGAAGAAACAGATATGCCAGAAAAAAATGAGTATATAAAAGAGCTATTAACAGGGGTATATCGTGGAAGAAAATAAAACTATATGAATATAGAATTAATTAGTTTGTTTTTTCTTATCTTCCAGTCGGGCATATAAATGTTTATATAATTCCAAAAGGATTCTTGATGATGTGGATATTTAAGGTGAGCTATTTCATGTAAAACAACATATTCTATTGCCACTAAAGGACTAGCTAATAATAAAATATTAAAATTGAGGTATTTTTTTTTAGTATTACAACTGCCCCATCTAGTTTTCATAAATTTATAACTAGCATGTTTTACTGTTAAATTTGTAAGCTTTAAATATTTTATAATTATTGGCTCTATAATGGAGGATGCTTGTTCT
>CAMTIW010000137.1 GCA_947072665.1 uncultured Fusobacteriaceae bacterium
GTTTTTAAAAGATATTCATACTCTTTTTGATTAAATTCAGTTAAATAAATTTTCTTTTTATCTTTATAAATCTCTATCTCAATAATACTATCTCTATATGAATTTTTAAATTCATATTTCTCTTCTAAATTTTGTGTTTTAAAGATTTTAGAAATTAAATTAAATAATGCCATTTTAAATCTCCTCTTTATCTATAGCCAAGCTCGCTAAGTCTATATCTGAATGTTTGCTGCCAATTTCCTGGATGATTCCAACCAGACGATAAATTTGAATTTTTCAACGGAATAGCTACTGACTTATCTTTTAATTTTACGTCTCTTATTGTTGTATTACTACAATGATAAAAAAAACTATTAACTCTCTCCACACTTAAAATATGCCTAGGATAAACATACGCTGCATTTCCTACTTTTCCAAACTCTACAACTGTGTGATTTTCAAATTCCATAACAATCGCTTGAGCTACCTTCTCATACATTTTAAAATCTACTATACAGTGGGCATAACTTTTCCAAAACTCTCCTCTTTCTGGGTCATTAGCATTATTAAATGCTTCATATATCTTTTTACCAAAGAACCACTTTTTAAATATTTTTCTCTCTTCAAAGGTAAACAGTTCCCATTTTTTATTAGTAGATTTAACCTCTCCTAGCTGATTCAAAATTTCATAAAACCAAAGATCAGCCTTTAAATCAAATCTGATATTATCTGAATATATATTTATAATTTTCTTATATATTTCTATTTTTTCACTTAAATTATTTATATTTTCTCTCATTAATTTTAGAAAATTTCTATTAATCTCTAAATCTTGTTCTCTGACTATCCATCTAATATGTAAGTAAAATATATTTTTTATAATTTCAAAAAATAAGTCTGTAGATTTTCCAATATAAAAATCCATTTCAAAATCAAATAAATTAATTAAATAACTTCTTTGCTTAAGGAAAAATTTATCTATAAAAAACTCTTCTATATTTTTTTTGCTTTCTCTTAATTCAAATACTAAATTTGTTTTTCTAGATTCCTCTTTATTTAAGCTTATACCTAATTTAAAAATTTTACTTATTATAAGATCTATTGAATTTATTATTACTACATTTTTAAAAAAAACTAAAATCGTATCATAAAAAATATCTAAATTTCTAATTTTTTCAGATTCTAAGCTTCCATTAAAAGAGTTTTCTAATTTAATAAAAAACTCTTCTAAACTTCCCAATTTTTCTTTTGCCAAAATAGTTTTCACTTCTAAAATATTACATAGTAATTTATTTAAATCTCTATCTTTAAGTTTATTTCTACTAAATAAATTTATTAAAATATTTTTCAACTGAATTGGAGTTACACTAGGTACATTCCACTGTATATCTATATTTTCTGACAATATTTTTAATTTTTTACATATATATATATCTAAATTTAATTTTTTTAAATTCATTATTTTGCACCGTTACTTAATATTTTTTTTATCTCTTGATTAGCTCTCTCATCATCTAGTTTAAATTGAAATTCAACCCTTCTGCTTTTTTTCGCATCCGGATTACCGTATTTATCTTTTATTAACAAAATATTACTCCTTCCATTTGCAGTTATAATTTTCTTCAAGTCATTTTTCCATTTAAAATCAGGCATCTCCTGACCAAATATAAATTTAACTACACTAAGTGCTCTTCTTTGAGATAAATCAAGATTAGATAAGTAACTTCCCACACTATCAGTATGCCCCTCTATTACTATTTGAGTAACATATGCCCTTACTTTACTATCACCAAAAAATACTTCAACATATTTTGGTACAAATTCCTTTAAAAATTCTTTTCCTTCTGGTTTAAGGTCTGCACTTCCAAAATTAAATAATATACTATCATCTAACTTTATATTTCCCGTTTTTGTATCTATGTCTATCTTTAATTTTTCCTTCTTAAATTTACCAAGGATAATAGATACAATATCTTGTTTCATTCCTATTATTTTTTCTAAGCTATCACTTTTATCCTTTAAAAATTTTTCTCTATTTATTAGACCTGCTACTTTATTCTCTAAATCCCCAAGATTCCCCAACAGTTCCTCTTTTTCTACTAATTTTTTATTTACATTTAAAATCTGCAAAACAAATAAAAGAATAAATATTATTAAAGCTCCCGCCATTAAGTCTCCAATACATAACCAATAATTTGATGTTTCTTCTTCATTTTTTCTTCGTCTATGAATCATTTGAATTAGTTTTCCTTTCTTTCAATTTTTATACTTTCTATTTTTTCCTCTAAAATCTCTATTTTTTTTGATATAGTTTCTGCACTTATTTGAGTTAAATCTGTAAAATCGTTCATCTTGTCATTAAATTCAAGAAGAACTCCGTTAAATTTACTTACTGCAGTTGTTAAATTTTGATCATAATCGGTAAATAGCATAACAATTCCTTTTTTCATCTCATTTATATAATCCCCTGTTTGACTTTTTATAAAAGTATTATATTCGTTTGAGTTTTCTTTTAAAACCTCTCTAAGTTTTGTCGTTGTATTTTCTAAGTTGATTTTATAAGTATCTAAATTTTCTGATAAATTATCATTAATTTCCCTAAATGTATACTCATATGAATTCCATAGCTCTTGTACACTTTTTTCAGCATCTAAAATATTTTTAGAGTTTTCTAATAATGTTGTTGCTACCTTCATTACACTTTTATTTTCTTCTAATAACTGTATACTATTATCTTGTGATGTAACTATAGATTCTAAAATATTACCTAAATTTGAAGATATTTCTTTATATTTTTCAGATACACCATCTACTTCTGCAGATATAGTCTGTAACTTAGAATTTATACTTTCCATAGTCTCATTAAATTCCAATTTTAAGTTTGATGTCCCTTTTAATACATCTACATAAGAATCTTTTAATCCTACTAATTGATCTATTGAGTTTTGAACTTCATCTTTAAATTCAACCATTTTTTTAGAGTTTTCTAAAAATACTTCTGAAATTTTATTTAAAGAAATATTCAAATTAGTAATAAAGTTTTCATTAAAAATTTTATCCATTGAAGTTGTTAAATTTTCTCTGAAATCTGCTCCAAAACTTTCAGAAATTCCATTAATACTAGTCCTTATATTTTCTGACATAACTCCTATCTGACTACTTAAATTTTTAGCCATATCATTATTTGAGCTTTTTATTCCATCTAAAGCATCTATTATTTTATCTAAAGGATTTTTTTCTGAACTTTTACTTATAACCTTTATTGATTTATTTTTAATTTTAACTATAGTTTTCTCTATTGAACTAAAATATAAACCAAAGAAAACGGAAAGAGATAATGAATATATCAATCCAAATAAACTAGTATAAAATGCTGTTTTAACACCACTTAAAAGCTCTCCTACGCTATCTTGAATAGAATTCATTGTACTTAAATCTAAACTTGACAATCCTAAGGATAAACCATAAAATGTTCCAAGCATCCCTGCTCCTAAAAGCATTTGAGGAATATATGTAAATAATCTGTAACTTATTTCATCTCGATATAAAGTATCAAAATTAAAAAAGAAATCTGGATCTATCATTCTATATTTTTCAGCTAAACTTTCTCTATAATTTATCCATTGTCTTTTTATTGGAACATCATTTAACTCCTCATCTATCCATTGATTTAAATTAGAATAATTATTTTCTTTATCTAATTTATCTCTAACCTTTTCTAAAGCTACTATATTTTTATCATCTCTTCCTCCTCTTACGAGTAATGTTAATATAAACAATATCGACATAAAAATAAAAAATTTCTCATTAGATGATTGTTTTTTTTCTCTATATATTATAGAATTAACCTCTTCTTTTAAAATATTATCTTTCAAAAGTTCCTGATAATCTACTTCAAAATTTTTATTCAAATATATATTTTTAAATTGCTCTTCTGTTAAAAAAACATTTTGGTTTTGATACAATATTGAAATAATTTTTTTCTCTGAATCTTTTAGAGAATTATATTTTAAAATATTACCTAATTTTATTACTTTTCTACTCACTTCTTTAATCTTCTCATCGAAATCTGTACCGGGTTTTAAAACAAATTTCTCCTTTATTTGTTCTCTTGTATAACTTTTTTCTAAATTATTTTGTAAAAAGTTTACCACTTGATTGCCTTTTTTTTGAGTTGAATTATCTCCTTTTTTTATTTCTGGTTGCTTTATCATATTTTTTTCTTTTAAAGTTATTAAGGCTTCTTGAAAATTTTTATAGGATGGAGTCTTAGCCATATATTGATTTTTCAATTCTGTTTCATTTAGACTTTTTCCACCCTTAGAATTTTCTTTGAAAGTTGTTATTATGGCTCTTTCATTAGGTGCTGAATATAAAAAAGAAGTTTCTATACTACTATCTAATATAACCTCTCCATAGCCATTAATTTTTACATATCCTGAATTTTGTAATCCTATGAAAGCTTCTAAGTATTTTTTCATTGAATATGAATTTTCTAAATACTGATTTTTCAACTCTTCTAATGATAAACTTTTATTTTTAGAATTTTTTAAAATATTCACAATAATTTTTTCTACTGTAGTTAAATTTGAGGTACTATTTTCTTTCAGTGATATTATTTCAACACCCTGTGATATTTCTTCCTTTGAAGAATTCTTTTCATTAATTACTTCCAAAACATCTTCATTTTCAATTTTAATCTTATTCTCATTTTTTAACTTTTCTAAAACTTTATTATAATTTATCTCCTTTAAATAATTTTCTTTTAACTGAAACTTTTCTTGTTCCCCATTAATGGAAGAAAGTATTATTCCTTTATTTGAGTTTCTTAAAGTATTCCAACCCGCTATTATTACAAATAGCCATACCACTATAAATATACCTACACATAATCGCTGATTATTTAATTTTTCTATCCTTTTCATTATAC
>CAMTIW010000138.1 GCA_947072665.1 uncultured Fusobacteriaceae bacterium
TAATAATTGGCACTATACTATCCCCTATTATTGCATATATATCTGGAGAAAAAACTAAGATTGTATATATTTATTGGTTGATTTATATAATTAATTCTAGTTTAGGATATAATTTATTAAAATACTCAACATTATTTTTGGCTGATCAAAAATATAGAGTAGCTAAATTAATTGATGGTTTAAGTGGATGTTTAGAAAAAATAATACAATTATATGTTATTATTTTTTTTAAATCATTTATTTTATTTATAATGGTTGGAAGTTTATTTTTTGTTGTTAAGTTATATTTTTATAAAAGATTTTTTTATATGAATTATCCAGAAATAAAACAAACAAATAAGGAAGATGTAGAAATTTTAAAAACAGCAAAAAAAGTATTGTTTCATAAAGTTGCTCATATGATAGTGTATAATACCGATTATATAATAATATCTAAATTTATTTCCTTATCCGCTGTGGGGATTTATTCTATATATTTAACTCTTTATAATTTAGTAATGTCAATTATAGGGATTATCCATGGTGTTTTAGATTCGAAATTAGGAAAAATTATCTCAAAAAATTCCAATGATGAAAATTTGAAATTTTGGGAAATTATGTTTAGAATTTCTTTTTTACTAGCAACATTTTTAGTATTAATTTTTTATTTTTGTGTAAATGAATTCATAAATCTTTGGCTAGGTGAATCTTTTATATTAGGTTCGAGTTCTATATTGATAATATCATTAAATTTATTTATTGATATTATCAAGTGGCCTACAGAGTTATTTAAATATAAATATGGCTATGTAAAAGACATACATTTACCTATTTTAGAGAGTTTGATAAATTTCATTTTTTCTATTTTTTTAGTAAAAAAATTTGGAATAAATGGTGTGCTGTTAGGAACTCTAATTTCTAATATATTTATCGTCATTATATTTAGAGGGATTTTAGTTTTTAAAAATTGTTTTTTAAAATCTAAAAATATTTATTTAAAAGAATTAATAATTAATTTAATCTATACAATAACATCGTGCTATATTTCAAATTTATTTATAGAAAAATATTTAAAATATGAAATTTCATCATGGTTTCATTGGATAGGAATTACAATACTTAAAAGCATTATTTTAATAATTACAATATTATGTATATTTACAATTAGAAAAAGATTTAGAAGAGATATATCTACAATTCTTAAAATAAAATAAAAGGAGGTAATTACGGTAAGAATTATCGTAAAAAAACATTATGAAAGGAATAATTTTAGCAGGGGGATCAGGAACTAGATTATACCCAGTAACTAAAGCAATAAGTAAACAAATTACACCAATTTATGATAAGCCGCTTATTTATTATCCATTATCTGTCCTTATGTTAGCAGGAATTAAAGATATTTTAGTGATATCTACTCCTAGGGATATTGTAACTTTTGAGGAGTTGTTAGGTAGTGGAAAGGATTTTGGACTAAATATTGAGTATGCAATTCAAGATGCACCAAATGGGTTAGCAGAAGCATTTATCATAGGAGAGAACTTTATAGGTAATGACTCTTGCGCTTTAGTATTAGGGGACAATATGTTCTATGGTCATGGACTTACAGGAATAGTTAAAGAAGCGGTGAAAAGAGAAAAAGGAGCTACAATATTTGGATATTATGTAAATAATCCAAAATCTTTTGGCGTAGTAGAGTTTGATGAAAATGGAAAAGCTATCTCTTTAGAGGAAAAACCAGAAAAACCAAAATCTAACTTTGCAATCCCAGGATTATACTTTTATGATAATACTGTAGTAGAAAAGGCTAAAGCTGTGAAACCATCTCATAGAGGAGAATTAGAAATAACAACATTAAATGAAATGTATTTAAATGAAGGAACATTAAGTGTATTAAGTCTTGGTAGAGGAATGGCTTGGCTTGATACAGGAACTCATGATGGACTTTTAGAAGCATCTAACTTTGTAAAAACAATTCAAAGCAGACAAGGAGTAATGGTTGCTTGTTTGGAAGAAATTGCATATAAAAATGGTTGGATATCTAAAAGTGGGGTAGAACAGTTAGCAAAACCACTATTAAAATCTCATTATGGTGAATATCTAATGAATCTAATAAAGGAGTAATTATGATTAAATTTAAAAGAATTGAAACAGGAATAAAAGATTTAATAGTAATAGAACCAACTGTATTTGGAGACAGTAGAGGATTTTTTATGGAAAGCTACTCAAAAAAAGATTTTTCTGAAATAGGAATAGAGAGTGAATTTGTACAAGATAATCACTCAAAATCTAAAAAAGGTGTGTTAAGAGGATTGCACTTTCAGACAAAATATACTCAAGGAAAACTTGTTAGAGTTACAGCTGGTGCTGTTTTAGATATAGCAGTTGATCTTAGAAAAGATAGTCCTACTTTTGGAAAATATTTTTTAATAGAATTAACAGCTGATAATAAAAAGATGTTTTATATTCCTTCAGGATTTGCTCATGGATTCTTAACATTAGAAGATAATACAGAATTTCAATATAAATGTACGGATTATTATGCACCAGAGTTTGATTCTGGAATTCTATGGAATGATTCTGATATAGGAATTGAATGGAACTTTGAAAAATATGGATTATCAGAAAATGTAATTTTACTTTCTGATAAAGATAAACAACAACAAACACTAAAAGAGTTTATAGAAAGTGGTGTGGTAATAGGATGATATTAATTACTGGGGCTAATGGACAATTAGGACATGATTTTCAAATGATTTTTAAAGAGAAAAAAATAAATTTTATAGCTACTGACTCTAAAGAATTAGATATTACAAATATAGAAAGAGTAAGAGAGTTTATAAAGAATAAAAATATAAATCTTATTATAAACTGTGCTGCATATAATAATGTTGATAAAGCAGAAGAAGAAAAAGAAATATGTTATAAATTAAATGCTTATGCACCAAGAGATTTAGCATTAATTGCTAAAGAAATAGGTGCAGATTATATAACATATTCTACAGATTTTGTTTTTGATGGAAGAAAAGGGCTTCCTTATGTAGAAGAAGATGCTGTGTCACCACTTTCTATATATTCAGAAGCTAAAGCAGAGGGAGAAAAATTAGTATTAGCTACATATGATAAAAGCTTTGTAATAAGAACATCATGGGTATTTGGAATAGCTAATAATAACTTTAATAAACAGGTTATAAACTGGAGTAAATCTAAAGATATATTAGGAATAGTTGATGATCAAGTATCAGTTCCAACATACTCATATGATTTAGCTTTATACTCTTTAAAATTAATAGAAACTAAAAAATATGGATTATACCATTTAAGTAATAATGGAGTAGCATCAAAATATGACCAAGCAAAATATGTTTTGAACTCTATTGGCTGGAAAGGAACTTTAAATATAGCTAAGAGCAGTGATTTTGTGCTACCAGCAAAGAGAGCTGAATATTCAAAACTTGATAGCAGTAAATTAGAGGCAGTTATCGGAGAGAAAATTCCATCTTGGGAAAGTGGAATAGATAGATTTCTAAATGAGATGAGAAAGAAGGGGGAACTATAATGAAAACCTATTTAGTAACAGGTGGAGCAGGATTTATTGGAGCAAACTTTGTAAAATATATGTTGGAAAAGTATGATAATATAAAATTAGTTATTTTAGATAAATTAACTTATGCAGGAAACCTTGGAACAATTAGAGAAGAATTAAAAGACTCTAGAGTTTCTTTTTTTAAGGGAGATATTTGTAATCGTGAGTTAGTTGAAAATATATTTATGTCTCATGATATAGATTATATTGTGAATTTCGCAGCAGAATCTCATGTAGATAGAAGTATAGAAAATCCTCAAATTTTCTTAGAGACGAATATACTTGGAACACAAAATTTAATGGAAGTCGCTAAAAACTTTTGGACAATTGAAAAAGATTTAAATGGATATCCAATTTATAAAGAAGGAAAGAAATTTCATCATGTCTCAACAGATGAAGTTTATGGAAGTTTAAATAAAGATTATGATATTCCAAGAGAATTGATTTTAGATGAAACAGTAGCTAAAATAGTGTTTGGTAGAAGAGATTTGCAAACTTATGGAGAGAAGATGTTTATAGAAACTACTCCACTAGATCCAAGAAGTCCATATTCAGCATCTAAAACTTCCTCTGATATGATAGTTATGGCTTATGGAGAGACATATAAGTTTCCATTTAATATAACAAGGTGTTCAAATAACTATGGACCATATCATTTTCCAGAAAAATTAATTCCATTGATTATAAAAAATATTTTAGCTGGAAAGAAACTTCCTGTATACGGAAAGGGGGATAATGTTAGAGATTGGTTGTATGTTACAGATCATTGTAAAGGTATTGATATGGTTATATCCAATGGAAAAGCTCATGAAATTTATAATATTGGTGGGTTTAACGAAGAGCAAAATATTAATATAGTAAAATTAACAATAAATATAATAGCTAAAATTATGAAAGAGGAGCCTTTATATCAAAAGTTTTTGACTACTGATTTAGCTAATATAAATTATGATTTAATAACTTATGTACAGGATAGATTAGGACATGATGCAAGATATGCTATTGATCCAACTAAGATAGTAACAGAGCTTGGATGGTATCCTGAAACATCATTTAAAGATGGAATAGAAAAGACTATTCGATGGAACTTGGATAATCAAGAATGGGTAAAAGAAGTAGTGACAGGAGATTATCAAAAGTATTATGAAGAAATGTATAATAATAGATAGTAAAGGTTATTCTGTATTAATAACTGTAACTACTATCTCATAAGATGAGAATAGTCAAGGTAACTACTCAGCTGTGAGTACTACAAAAAACAAAAAATAGCCAAATAATAGGAG
>CAMTIW010000139.1 GCA_947072665.1 uncultured Fusobacteriaceae bacterium
TAATTTAATATTACCCCAACTTGAAGGTTTACACAAATATTTAATTAGACCCAAATTCAACTTTATTTTTATTTTGTATATTTTTTATAAATATCTATTTTTGATGCCTCTTTTGGATTAAAGAATAACTCTAACTTTAAATTTTCACTTGTTAACGTTAATATTTCTTTAGGTTTTAATGAATACAGTTGTTTTGCTAGATTTGTATTATACTCTAATGTATTGATTTCTGGAAAATCTAAAGGATGGATCTCTCTATGAATAGTTTTTCTAAAAATATCTATGTTTTCTGCTATCACTTCAAAACTTCTTAAAAGAATATAAAATTCTCCTATTCTATCGCATAAAACATTTTCTAAAAGGTTATCAAAATTTAAATTATATTTTTTCTTATTTTTTATTGCAAATAAAATCTTTGATTTTATATAGTCATAACCATGTAAATTTATTGCATTGAATATCAATAGTGCCACTTTTTTTTTATCTATAATATGATTTTTATAAAGTTTTAAAAATAATTTTGTGTAATTTTTAATAAGATCTATTTTATCATTTTTTATTAAAAAATCTATTTTCCATACTCCATTTTCTTTATTGCAAATGAATTCTATCTTGAAATCCGTATTTTTATTTATATCATCTACTAAAGGAGTTAATACAAATCTTTTTAAATCATATATTCTGGAATACGACTCTATTGTTACTATCTCTTTAAATTTCTCAAGCTCTATTGAGAAATTGTTTTTTAATTTATTTTCTTTTAAAACCTTATAGAAAAAATCTATTGAAAAACTATTTTTTAAATATAATACCTCTTTTAGTGAATATTTAATTTTTTTTTCTTTATTTACTAGATATTCTATAAATTTTTCATTAAAATAAACTTTAAGCAAATCATTATTAAAAGATAATGAACTAAAAAAAGGACAATAAACTCTTTCTACATTCCCATCAATAAATGAAATTCCTTTTTTTCCTAATCTTTCTATATAATTTTTTTTACAATTTCTAAGTTTAGGTATTTCTAATTCGTCCAATTTAAACTCCATTGTTTCTTTTTCTAAGAACTTTTCTATAAAAAGTTTTAAAATATTTTTTTCCTCTTTCAATAACTGTGACGAAAATTCCAAAAAATATTTATTTTTCATAAAATATTCCTCCTTTTATTAATATAAAGTTAACGAAAATTCCAATTTTTGATTCTCACTCTTAGGGTTTCAATATTTTAATAGATAATTTATTTATTTTTAACGAAAATAATAGGTTTTTGTATGAAATTTGACATTAGGTTTTTATTATCGTATCATTGTATCAATAAAAATTCAAATAAAATTTTGGAGGGGTGTTTATGAAAAAAATATTATTACTTTGTGCAGCTGGGATGTCTACTAGTTTACTCGTTACTAAAATGAAAAATTATGCTAAAGAAAAAGGTGTTGAAGTAGAAATTGAGGCTTGTCCTGTTGAAAAATTTATGGAAAAGTTATCTGTATATGACATATTTCTATTAGGTCCACAAGTTAGATTTAAACAAGATGAACTCAATAAAATAGCAAAAGATTACAATAAAAGAGTAGAGGTTATCAACATGATTGATTATGGGACTATGAATGGAAAAAAAGTTCTTGAAAATGCATTAAATTATTTAAGTTAATAAAAGGAGGTATATTTTTATGTCAGCAATGGATCGTTTAAATAATTTCTTAGAAAAACATTTTTTACCTGTAGCAATGAAAATTTCATCACAAATACATATTCAATCGATTAGAGATGGATTAACTCTATCAATGCCTCTTTTAATAGTAGGATCAGTATTCTTAATTTTTGGATTTTTACCAATTCCGGGGTATCCAGAATTTATGACTGATATCTTTGGTCCTCTTTGGAAAGCGAGAATTTTATATCCTGTTCAAGTTACTTTTGATATAATGGCGCTATTTATTGCTATTGGAGTAGCTTATAGATTAGGTGAAAGAAAAAAAGTTGATCCTCTTTCATGTGCAGCTATTTCTTTAACTGCGTTTTTACTATTAACACCGTTTAATATTGCTTATTCTCACAATGATATTCTTTTAAATGTTAAAGGAATTGATTTAGGATTAATTGGAAGTAAAGGAATTTTCGTAGCTATTATTACTGGACTTTCTACAACAGAGATTGTCAAATTTGCTGTAAATAAAAATCTAGTTATTAAAATGCCAGATTCTGTTCCTCCTGCAGTTAGTAAATCTTTTTCTGCTCTTATTCCTGCAATGTTAGTTATCTTATTAGCATTAACGGTTAGAATTATTTTTGAAATTACATCTTTTGAGCATATTCATAATTTTATTCTTACTATAATTGGGAAACCTTTAACACTTTTAGGCGGGTCTTTTGTTGGAACTTTATTGGCTGTTATAGCAGCTCAGCTTCTTTGGTCAATGGGACTACATGGTCCAAATATAGTTGGTTCTGTAATGACTCCAATCTGGTTAGGAATGATGGATCAAAATAGAATAGCATTTCAAGCGGGAGAAGTTATTCCCAATATATCTGGAAGTAGCTTTGTATTCTTAGCTTCTAAATTGGGTGGATCTGGTTTAACTTTAGGATTAACTTTCTTTATGGCATTTTTTGCTAAAAGTAAACAGCTTAAAGAGATTGGAAAGATGTCTCTTGGTCCAGGTATCTTTAATATAAATGAACCAATTATTTTTGGTACACCTATAGTTATGAATCCAATTTTAATAATTCCATTTATCATTGCACCTTTAGTAACTACAACGATAACTTATTTTGGAATGAAATTTGGAATTATAGCTTTAACCAATGGAATAAACGTTCCTTGGACTCTACCAGCCCCTATTTATGGGTTTTTAGTAACTGGTGGGCATATATCTGGAGCGATTATTGGAACATTGGTTGTTGCTATATCTTGTCTTATTTACTATCCTTTCTTCAAAATTTATGATGCACAAAAAGTTAAAGAAGAATGGGCTATTGAAGAGGAAATAAAACAAAAGAACTCTTCTGAAGAAGCACCTGAAGAATTTGAACTAATATAGGAGGAAAAAATATGGATTTAGAAATGGCGGCAATGGGGCTAGTTGGGAATGCTGGTGAAAGTAGAAGTTTATCTTTTGAAGCGCTTAAATATGCTAAAAATGGAGAATTTGATAAAGCTGAAGAACTTCTAAATGAAGCTAAAAAATATTCATTAATGGCACATGAAGTTCAAACTGAACTTATTTGTAATGAAGCTGATGGAAAAAAAGTAGAATTAGGATTGCTAATGATTCATGCACAAGATCATTTGATGACATCCATCTTAGCGAGAGAACTAATACATGAATTAATTGAAATTTATAAAATAAAAAAATAGATTTGGAGGAAATATCATGAATAAAAAGTTGAAAATAGTTACTATTGGTGGAGGATCATCTTATACTCCAGAAATTATAGAAGGGTTCATAAAAAGATACGATGAGCTGCCTGTTTCAGAACTATGGCTAGTTGATATTGAAGAAGGAAAAGAAAAACTAGAAATCGTAGGAAATCTAGCTAAAAGAATGGTAGAAAAAGCGGGTCTTAAAGAAAAGTTTCAAATTTATTTAACACTAGATAGAAGAGAGGCCTTAAAGGATGCTGATTTTGTTACAACACAATTTAGAGTAGGTCTACTAGAAGCAAGAATAAGAGATGAAAGAATACCTCTTAGATACGGAATGATTGGACAAGAAACAAATGGTGCTGGTGGATTTGCAAAAGCTTTAAGAACAATTCCTGTAATTTTAGATATTTGTAAAGACATGACTGAGCTTTGTCCCAATGCTTGGCTTGTAAACTTTACTAATCCAAGTGGTATGGTTACTGAATCAGTTATAAAGTACTATCCTAATATAAAAATAGCTGGACTTTGTAATGTTCCTATCGGTGTTAGAAAATCAGTTGTAGATGCGTTAAAAGCTAAGGATGAAGAGATTGAATTAATTTGTGGAGGATTAAATCATTTCTTCTGGGGAAGAAAAGTCTTACATAATGGTATTGATAAAACAAAAGAAGCTGTTGCTGGGATTTTATCTGATATTGAAAATACTCCTATCAATTTAAGAACTAAAGAGCCTTGGCTAAAAGAACAAATTCTTGATTTAGGAATGATTCCTTGTGGATATCATAGATATTACTATATGACTGATGAAATGCTTAGAGCTCAAATATCAGATATAAAATCTGGAAAAGGAACTAGAGGAGAACAAGTTAAGATAGTTGAAAACGAATTATTTGAACTTTATAAAAAACCGGACTTAAATATAAAACCTAAGCAATTAGAGCAAAGAGGAGGTCAGTTTTATTCAGATGCTGCTTGTGAACTTATAAATGCTATTTATAATGATAAAGGAACAGTTATTGTTGTATCTACTAAAAATAATGGGACTATTGATTGTTTGCCAGAGAATTGCGCTGTTGAGGTTACTGCCAGAGTTTATAGGGATGGAATTAAACCATTTTCACAAGACCCTATGCCTGTAGAAGCTAGAGGAATACTTCAGCTTATGAAATCTTTTGAAGAAATGACGATTGAAGCAGCTGTTACAGGAAACTATCAAAAAGCTTTACATGCATTAACTTTAAATCCACTGGTTAATAGTGGAAATCAAGTGAAAACAATGTTTGATGAAATTATTAGAGAGAACTGGAATTATTTACCACAATTTCAACATGCAATCTCTAGAAAAAAATATTAAAATATATTTATATAGCTAATACAATTTTGGGCACGAATTACCGATCAAGAAATACTTTACAAAACTATACCTATATGGTATAATTAATAAAAAGTTGGAGGT
>CAMTIW010000140.1 GCA_947072665.1 uncultured Fusobacteriaceae bacterium
GCTCTATATGATCAAAAGATATATTTGTTATTAATGAAAATTCAGAATTAACTATATTTGTAGAATCTAATCTTCCTCCTAATCCTGTTTCTAATATGACATAATCAGCTTTTTTTTCTTCCATATATAAAAACATCATAGCAGTCATTAATTCAAAATAACTTGGTTCTATTTCTAAAGTTTTCAAAATTTCTTTTATTCTCAAAAAAAACTTTATTAAATCTTCATCTGAAATATTTTTGTTATTAAAGCATATTCTTTCATTAATTTTTTCTATATGAGGTGAAGTAAATTTCCCAACACTATACCCAGCCTCTAAAAGAATCATTTCAAGTGTAGTTGAAGTTGAACCTTTTCCATTAGTCCCTGCCACATGAATTATTCTCATTTTATCTTGAGGATTTCCTAACTTATCACAAATTTTTTTTATATTTTCTAAACCAATTTTTTTTGCAAAAAAACCATAGCTATACATTTCTTCTATTATTTTTTTTACCATCTTCTTAGCATCTCCACCAAAACATTTTTAGAATTTTCAGCAGCTAAAATTACAAATTCATTGAAATCCATTTCAGCACTTCCATCTGCTTTATCTGAAATTGCTCTAATTATAACAAAAGGTATCTTAAAAAGATAGCATACATGAGCTACTGATGCTCCTTCCATCTCAGTGCACTGGGCATCAAAAGTTTCTCTTAGCCAATCTATTTTTTCTTTAGAAGCAATAAATTGATCCCCACTTACTACCCTTCCTATTCTAACTTTATCTTCCCCTATTACAAAACTTGAACTTATAGTTGCTAAATCAATTAATTTTTTATCTCCTTTAAATATAGAGTTTTCCATTCTAGGTATTACTCCTGGTTCCATTCCAAAAGCAGTACAATCAAAATCATGTTCTATAAGCTCTGAAGATACAACTATATCCCCTATATTAAGTTCTTTCCCTACTGCTCCAGCAACTCCTGTAAATATTATTTTTTCAATATTATATTTTTGTAACAACAGAGTTGTGCAAACAGCTGAGTTAACTTTTCCTATTCCAGATTCAACTAAAACAACTTTTTTATTTTCTATTTCCCCTACATAGTAAATGAAACCTGCCACGTTTTCTTCTGCTTCTATTTTCATCATATTTTTTAATTTAATTATCTCTTCGTTCATTGCTCCAATTATACCTATTCTCATTATTCTCTCCTCTAATAAATATTTCTATAAATAATATAAATTATATCATATTTTGAATTTCTAAACTATTTTTTATTCTTTAAAATATACTCTCTTATTTACACTAGTCAATTCTTTCATGGAATTTTTTTATTTTTTATGATACAATAAAAAAAACAACTTCTAGAATTAATGGAGGGATCTTCCTGTGAGATACAAATTAGAATTTTTACTTTTTAAAATTATGTTAAAAATAATAAAAATAGTTCCTGAAAAAACTAGATTTAAAATAGCTGAACTGTTAGGTTCATTAGCTTATAAGCTTATAAAAAAACGTCGTATTATAACTCTAGGTAATCTTAAATTAGCTTTTCCTGAAATGAATCTTGAACAAAGAAAAAAAATAGCTCTGGAATCTTATAAAATATTAGGAAAAGCATTTTTATCTACTTTATGGTTTGATACTTATTTAAAAAATGATAAAAATGTTCAACTTCAAGGAGCAAAAAATCTAGAAGAAGCTATGAATAAAGGGAAGGGAGCTATTTTAGCTGTTATGCACATGGGTAATATGGAGTCACTTTTGAAATTTGCCTATAAATATAAAGTTGTAACGGTTGCTAAAAAACAAAAAAATCCTTATTTAGATAAGTATATTACTGAGTCCAGAGAGAAACTTAATATTATTTTATTAAAGAAATCTAGAAAAACAGGTTTCCAATTAATGAACTACCTCCATCAAAATAATATTATTGGACTTTTCAGTGATCATAGAGATAAAGGGTCTCATGTGGAATTTTTTGGAGAAAATACAATTGCTCCTACTGGTGCTGTTTCTCTTGCTCTTAAAAATAAAGTTCCTTTATTTCTAGCATATAATATAATACATCCTGATAACACTTGCACAGCACACATCTCTGAAGAAATTAATTTGATAGATACAGGTAATTTTAAAGAAGATGTACATACAAATGTTCAAGAACTTATTCATAAAATGGAAAAAATCATAACCAAACATCCTGAGCAATGGATGTGGTGTCACGATAGATGGAGTATATATAAAAAAATTAAAGATTTTAAAGAAGAAGTATAGTAAAATATTATTATAAGAATAAATTTATGATAATAAGAGCTATTGAGGTCGGCATTTTAGGATTTACTGCTTTAACTTTAATAAATACTCATTGATACAAAGAATAAAAGGATGAATGAATCAACTATTAGTGATTCATTCATCCTTTTTTTAATAAAAAATGCTCTTTTATAAATTTTCAGAAATTAATTTTTCTGGATTTTGAATTGCGACTTTAGTTTTTACATCTATAATTTTTATATCATTAAATCTATCAGCTTCTTTTATAGCAACATCATGAGCATAAATTACAAATTTAGCATTTTTAATATCTTTTTTGGTTATTCTATTTATAATCCCATTGGCACCTTGAGTTTCAACTTTTATTTTAACACCTAATTTTCCTGCTGCTTTTTCTAAAGCTTTTGCTGCTAAAAACGTATGAGCAACTCCAGATGGGCAAGATGTTATAGCCAAGACTTCTGCTTCCCCTTCTCCCTTTACTGATTCATAATTTACACTAATACTATTTTCAAATTCATTTTCTTCAGCATCTTTTTTCAAAATATTTACAATAATTGCTGTTGTTAAAGCACCTGCTATTGTTCCTAATACATAACCAAATTTTCCTTCAACTACTGGAAGTACTATCCATCCACCCCAAGGAGCATGATTAATGGTATTAGTTAAAAACCCTATTATATTTCCAACAATACCTCCAGCTACTATTGCAGGTATTACTCTTAATGGGTCAGAAGCTGCAAAGGGAATAGCTCCTTCACTTATTCCAATCATACCCATAATTCCAGCTGCTTTCCCAGCTTCTTTTTCATCTTTTGTGTATTTTTTAGGTGACATCATTGTAGCAAGTGCCATGCCAAGAGGTGGAACACAGATTGCTATTCCAACTCCTCCCATAAGCCAAGGTTGTGTATCTACTTGAGTCTGTGCAAAAAGAGTCGCTACTTTATTAACTGGGCCACCCATATCAAAAGCAGTCATTCCACCAAGTATTGCTCCTAACATTACTTTTCCAGTTCCAGCCATTCCTTGTAACCAAAGATTCATAGAATTCATCATATTTGCTATTGGAGCTCCAATCCCCCACATTACAATACCACAAACTAAAAATGTTCCTATAAGAGGATAAATGAAAATTGAACCTAATGAACTCATGCTTTCTGGTAGTTTTATTTTTTTCAATTGATTTACTATATATCCCGCTAAAAATCCAACTATTATAGCACCTATAAATCCAGTTTTATAATTTTGAACTGCAATCCAAGCACCTATCATTCCCGGTGCAAGACCTGGTTTATCAGCAATAGAGTAAGATATATATCCACCTAATACTGCCGTAAAAAGAGTAAGCCCTGCTATTCCCATGGTGGAAATATCATTTAAAATTCCACTTTCTGGAACAGCTCCCTTTCCTGATATCATAACAGCTAATGAAAGTAAAACTCCTCCAGCTACTATAAATGGAATCATATGGGATGTTCCAAAAAGTAAGTGTTCTTTTATCTTATTTAATTTATTACTAATATGATTTTCTTTGGGAGTATCATATATCTTTTTTTCATTTTTATTTATTGACTTATCAATATTTTTATCTTCTTTCAATATTCTATCTATAAATTCTTTTTTGCTTTTACATTTATGAAGAGCTTCAATAAACCCTTCTGTCATAAAAGTAGTTGTAAGTTGTGATAACACCTCTATATGAGTGCTTCCTTTTTCTGTTTCAGGAATAGCTATTAAAAATACCAAATCTACTTCATTTTCTTCATCTACAGATTGCCAAGTATTTATTTTTTTAGCAAGTCTCGCAATCGCTATTTTAGGCGTTCTCACCGTTTTGGATTTCCCATGAGGAATAGCTAGTCCTTCCTCTAATCCTGTTGGTGAAATAGACTCTCTATCCATAACTACCTTATAAAACTCCTCTTTAGATTCTAAAACCCCTTCTTTATCTAAAAGATTTATAAGTTCTTTTATAACTTCCTCTTTTTTAGTTCCTTGAAAATCTAATAAAATAAGATTTTCATTAATTAAATCTTTAAAGTTCATAACTCCTCCCCTAGTTTATTATTTTTATAAAATATTTCTTATATTAAAAGTATAACATTTTCTAATAAAATAAATTAGAATCTATTTTTTTCATTTTTTTTTGAAATAAATGTAAAATTATAGTATTATCAGAGTATTTATAGTATTATTAATCTGAAAAGAAAAATTTTTTAAGTCAATTTTTTTCAAAAAAAAATGAATTTAAAATTTAAAGTGGAGGATATTTATGATTAATACAAGAATTATTTTTATTTTAGAACTTCTTTTAGATACTTCAAAAGAAAATACTTTTAAATCTTTATCTGAAATATTAAAAGTTAATGAGAGGACAATTAGATATGATATAGAAACAATAAATAAAAAATTTTTAGAAAAAAACATACCAATCATAGAAAATATAGGAAAAGGAACTCTATTTTTAAAAGAACCAGATAAAGTTTCAAACTTTTTAAAAAAACTATCTAATATTAATTTTATAAATGAGCATAGAGAGATAATT